>JAAFIT010000461.1 GCA_013298745.1 Sphingomonadales bacterium | reverse complement strand
GACGAACGGATCGGTCATGATCTTGAACGCCAGTGCCGAGAACGGTGCGTCATCCGAGGCTTCGCGGATTTCGTCCTCGTCCTTCAGATTGATGCCGTGCATCGGCGGAATGTCGAGCGGGCTAGGCAAATAGTCGATGACGGCGTCGAGCAGCGGCTGAACGCCCTTGTTCTTGAACGCCGAACCGCACAGCACGGGGACGAAATCGAACGCCAGCGTGCCCTTGCGGATCAGCGCCTTCAGGGTCGCGGTATCGGGCTCATTGCCTTCGAGATACGCTTCCATCGCCACATCGTCCTGTTCGACGGCGATCTCGATCAGTTCCGAACGCGCAGCAGCCGCAGCGTCCTTCAGATGATCGGGGATTTCCTTGTATTCGAACTTGGCGCCCAATGATTCTTCGAGCCAGACGATGGCGCGGTTCTCGACGAGATCGACGAGACCGATGAAATCGCCTTCAAGGCCGATCGGCAGATACAGCACCGCCGGACGCGCGCCCAGACGATCCTTGATCATCTGCACGCAACGATCGAAATTGGCGCCGGTGCGATCGAGCTTGTTGACGAAGCACATGCGCGGCACGCGATACTTGTCGGCCTGGCGCCAGACGGTTTCCGACTGCGGCTCAACGCCGGCAACGCCGTCGAAGCAGGTGATCGCGCCATCGAGGACGCGCAGCGAACGCTCGACTTCGATGGTGAAGTCGACGTGCCCGGGGGTGTCGATGATGTTGATGCGGTGATCGTTCCAGAAGCACGTCGTTGCAGCCGACGTGATGGTGATGCCGCGCTCCTGCTCCTGCTCCATCCAGTCCATGGTGGCGGTGCCTTCATGGACTTCACCGATCTTGTAGGACTTGCCGGTGTAATAGAGGATGCGCTCGGTCGTCGTCGTCTTCCCGGCGTCGATGTGCGCCATGATGCCGATGTTGCGATAGCGCTCGAGGGGCGTTGTGCGGGGCATGTTTCTTCTACCAGCGAGAGGTTTGCGGCGCCGCTGTTGCCAGCGACGCCGAAAGGATTTTGACTACCAACGATAGTGCGAGAAGGCGCGGTTGGCTTCGGCCATCCGGTGCGAATCTTCACGCTTCTTGACGGCAGCGCCGCGGTTGTTGGCGGCATCGAGCAGCTCGCCCGACAGACGCTGCGCCATGGTGTGCTCGCTGCGCTTGCGGGCAGCGGCGATCAGCCAGCGAATGGCGAGCGCCTGCGAACGTTCCGGACGCACTTCGACGGGCACCTGATAGGTGGCACCACCAACGCGGCGCGAACGCACTTCGATACCCGGACGGACGTTGGCGAGCGCATCGTGGAAGACGCCGACCGGTTCGCGGCGGCTCTTGGCTTCGATGGTTTCCAGCGCCGAATAGACGATCTGTTCGGCGACGGACTTTTTGCCCTCGTACATGACGAGGTTCATGAACTTGCTGAGCACGACATCTCCGAACCGGGGATCGGGGAGGATTTCGCGCTTCTCTGGGCGACGACGACGGGCCATTTTTCTATTCCCTCTTACTTAGGACGCTTGGCGCCGTACTTCGACCGGCTCTGCTTGCGGTTCTTGACACCCTGGGTATCGAGAACGCCGCGCAGGACGTGGTAACGCACACCGGGCAAATCCTTGACGCGGCCGCCGCGAATCAGGACCACCGAGTGCTCCTGAAGGTTGTGGCCTTCGCCGGGGATGTAGCCGATGACTTCGAAGCCATTGGTAAGACGGATCTTGGCAACCTTGCGAAGTGCCGAGTTCGGCTTCTTCGGGGTCGTCGTGTAGACGCGGGTGCAAACACCACGCTTCTGCGGGCAGGCCTCCATGGCCGGCACCTTGTTGCGGGCCTTTTGGGGCTCGCGACCCTTGCGGATCAACTGGTTGATTGTGGGCATTGTTTCAAGTCATCCTGCTGTTCGGCAGTTTCCCGCCTACTCCAGATCCACCCCGCCCATGGGATTGACCCCATGGCATAAGCGCGATCGGCCCGGCTTTCGCAGAACCTTTCGCGCGCGGCGCAACCTGTTGTTCCAATTCCCGCCGCCGATTTTTGGCAGGCGAACCTGTCCAGTCACCCAGCAACGGGAGCGCGGCCTATAGGCGCGAGCGGCCACCGCGTCAATCGCAAATGCCGCAGCAGGCCTTGCGCCAGCGCAGCGCCAAGCGGATACTCCGCCCAACAAGAATCGACAATGGGAAGCAATGCAATGGCAAGCCGGGCAACCGCGCGCACCGCACCACAGGCACCACCTGCCGGCATCACGATCGCGCCGCTCACCCCCTGCATCGGTGCCGAAATCGGCAATATCGATCTCGCCAGCCCCGACATTGCCGATGCCATTCCGGCCATTCGCGCCGCCTTGCTGGCGCACAAGGTGATCTTCTTTCGCAACCAGAGCCTCACCGCGGCGCAGCACATCGCCTTTGCCTGCCACTTCGGCGACCTCGAAATCCACCCGGCGACCCCGGCCGACCAGCCCAACCCCGAGATTCTGCGCATCGCCCATGGCCCCGACAGCCGCGGCAATGAAAATTACTGGCATTCCGATGTCACCTGGCGCGAAAAGCCGTCGCTCGGCAGCATCCTGCGCGCTGTCGAAGTGCCGCCGGTCGGCGGTGACACGCTGTTTGCCGACATGCACGCCGCCTATCTGCAGCTCAGCCCCGAAATGCAGCGCATCGCCTGTAGCCTGACCGCCGTCCACGACATCGCACTGGTGTTTGCCAAATTGCTCGGCAAGACGCCCGCCGATCTCCACGCCAAATATCCGCCGGTCGAGCATCCGGTGGTGCGCACCCACCCCGAAACCGGCCTGCCGTGC
>JAAFIT010000460.1 GCA_013298745.1 Sphingomonadales bacterium | reverse complement strand
CCTCCCGCACCGCCGGGCCGACGTCGTCGCGTTCGAGTGCCAGGGCGATGTTGGCGGTGATGTGCCCGGCCTTGTCGCCGCAATCGAAGCGTTTGCCGGTGAAGGTGAGGGCGTGGAAGGGCTGGACGCCGATCAGTTCGGCCATGGCGTCGGTCAACTGGATTTCGTTGCCGGCGCCGCGCTTGCCCTTTTCGAGCACGCCCATGACTTCGGGTTGCAGGATATAGCGGCCGATCATCGCCAGCCGTGACGGCGCGGTGCCGGGGGCGGGCTTTTCGACCAATCCCTTTACTTCGGTCACCAGGCCATCGATCGCACCCGGCGTGACGATGCCGAAGCGGTTGGTGTGGGCTTCGGGCACTTCGAGCACCGAGACGATGTTGCCGCCGAGCCGCTTGTAGGCATTGTGCATGTCGGCGAGCGCCGGGGCAGCGGGGTTCCACAGCAATTCGTCGGGCAACAGCACGGCAAAGGCATCGTCGCCGGTGATATGGCGGGCGCACCAGACGGCATGGCCGAGCCCTGCGGGCTCCTGCTGGCGGACATAGGCGATACGGCCGGGGCTGAGTTGGGTGGTTTCGAGCACCGCCAGTTCGGCGGTCTTGCCCTTGGCCTTCAGGCTGGCGACGAGCTCCCCGGCGACATCGAAATAATCTTCGAGCGCGTTCTTGCCGCGCGCCGTGACGAACACCAGCCGCTCGATACCGGCGGCAAGCGCTTCATCGACAGCATATTGCAGCAGCGGCTTGTCGACGACCGGCAGCAGTTCCTTGGGCACCGCCTTGGTGGCGGGCAGAAACCGCGTACCCTGGCCTCCGACCGGAAACACCGCTGTCTTGACCGGTTTGATGCCCATCGTCGTTCCTTCTCGTGCGGCGTCTCAATGGCCGCAAAAGCCTTAAAAACCGTTACCGGCGAAGTATCACAGCCACGGCGCCCAGGCATCGAGCGCCATCATCGCCGCCGGCTGATTGCGTTCCGAAACGATCGCCCAATCGCTGCCCTTCACCATCACTTCGGGCACCAGCGCGCGCGAATTATAGGTGCTCGCCATGGTGGCGCCATAGGCGCCCGCGGTCATGAAGGCGATGCGATCACCGGCGCCCACGGCCTCGATCTCACGGTCCTCGGCAAAGGTATCGCCGGTCTCGCAGATCGGCCCGACCACGGTGGCAACGATGCGGCTGGCTTTTGGTTCCAGCGCCTTGATATCGTGCCAGGCGTTATAGAGCGACGGGCGCAGCAGGTCGTTCATCGCGGCATCGACGACAATGAAATGCCGGCTGGCGCCGTCCTTGGTCAGGATGACGGTGGAGACCAGCACCCCGGCGTTGCCGACGATCATGCGGCCGGGTTCGAACATCAGCCGCCATGGCCAGCCCTTGGTGACGCGCGCCACCATCGCGGCATAATCGGCAGGGCTGGGCGGCAGCGCGGCGCCTTCGCGATAGGGCACGCCCAAGCCGCCGCCGCAATCGATGCGCTTGATGGTATGGCCGGCAGCGACCATCTGCGTCGCCAGTTCGCCAAGGCGGCGGATGGTGTCCTCCACGGGCGCAAGATCATAAAGCTGGCTGCCGATATGCGCGGCAAGGCCGATCGGGCGCAGATGCGGTTGCGCGGCGGCGAGCGCGAAGGCGGCGGGCACCCGGTCCCAGGGAATGCCGAACTTGGCATCGGCGCCGCCGGTGCTGATCTTGCCGTGCGTCTTGGGATCGACTGCCGGATTGATGCGGATGCTGATCTCCACCACCTTGCCATAATCGGCAGCGACCTTGCCGAGCATCAGGATTTCGGCTTCGGATTCGACATTGAACTGCAGGATGCCGGCCTCGATGCCCGCCGCCAGTTCGTGGAGCTGCTTGCCGACGCCCGAAAACACGATGCGCTCCGCCGGAATCCCCGCCGCCAGTGCGCGCGCAAGCTCGCCGCCCGACACCACATCGGCGCCGGCACCAAGGCGCGCGAGGGTGGCGAGCACCGACAGATTGGGATTGGCCTTCACCGCAAAGGCAACCAGCGGATTGCCATCGCCCAGCCCGGCAACGGCATCGGCGAACACCTGATAATGGCGTTCGATGGTGGCGCTCGAATAGCAGTAAAAGGGTGTGCCGACGGCTTCAGCCAGTGTTTCGAGGCTGACGTCTTCGGCGTGCATGGTGCCGCCCTTGATTTCGAAATGATCCATGATGGTTCCGGTTACTGGCGGGTAGATCAGGGGCGAGGTGGAGGCAGGTTGAACCGATCGGCGGTACGGGCCTGCGAATTGGCCACCGGATCATCGACGCGCGCCGGTGCCGATTGCGGCGGCAATTCGAGCAATTGCTCGGCAGTCAGCGGTTTGAGAGTGCCCTTGGGCGCCACCGGCGCGGTGCGCGGCGGCACCGGTGTCAACTGCCCCTGCTTGCCGCAGGCAGCGAGCAGCAGCAGCACCGCAAGACCAGCGGCGCACCTCACAGCGTCGCCCGGGCCGCGGCAATCGCCGTGCGCACATTGGCCGGCGCGGTGCCGCCGAAACTGGTGCGGCTGGCAACCGAGTCTTCGACCGACAGCACGTCGCGCACCGCCGGCGTGATCCGCGCATCGATCGCGGCGAGTTCGGCATCGGAGAGGCCATCGAGCATCACGCCCTTGGCCTCGGCGGCTTTCACCGCGCGCCCGGTGATGTCATGCGCCTGGCGGAACGGCACCTTGGCTTCGCGCACCAGCCAGTCGGCCAGGTCGGTTGCGGTCGAAAAGCCGCCGGCGGCCGCAGCGCGCATCCGGTCGGCATTGAAGGCCAGCGTCTCCACCATCCCGGTCATCGCGACGAGGC
>JAAFIT010000046.1 GCA_013298745.1 Sphingomonadales bacterium | reverse complement strand
AGCGCCGCGCTGGCGAGCGGGCCGGGCTGTTGGCCTCGTCGAACGCACTGCGGCTCAAGCCCGAAGGCTTGTACGTCAAGGCCAAGGTCGAAGTCTGCGACTGGTTCCTCAACCCCGGCGACGATGTACGGTCATCGAATGCCCTCGAGGATGCGGCGACCGAATTCGATGTGCAGGGTCTCGAGCTCGATTGGACCGGGGTCGCCTGGGATCTCAACCTGCGCCGGCTTGATGGTTGGCAGGCGCGCAATTTCCGCGGCACCAAATGGCAGGCGATTCACGGCGACGCCGATATGCTCGGCCGCGCCGATTACGTCCGCAACGCCTATCGTGTGCTGCTCACCCGCGCCCGGCAGGGGATGGTGATCTTCGTGCCGCCCGGCGATGCCGAGGATTCGACACGGCCACCGGCGGAGTATGACGCGATCGATGCTTGGCTCGCCGCTTGTGGAGTACCGGCGCTTGACGCCATTGCCGTACGCCCCGACTAAGGCCCCGCAAACGGGGGGATTCAAAATGGCATTTCAGGCAGTGATTTGGGATTTTGGTGGGGTGATCACCTCGTCGCCGTTCGATGCGTTCAATGCCTATGAGGCGGCGCATGGCCTGCCGCACAACACCATCCGCGGCATCAACGCCATCAATCCGGACAGCAACGCCTGGGCGCGGCTGGAGCGCAGCGAGATCGACGGCGCCGGCTTTGACGCGTTGTTTGCTGCCGAAGCCGCGGCGCTGGGGCATGATATTCGAGGGAGCGCGGTGCTGGCGCTGTTGTCGGGCCAGGTGCGGCCGCGGATGGTCGCCGCGCTCGATGCCTGCCGCGCGGCAGGGTTGCAGCTTGGTTGTATCACCAACAATGCGCCGGTGGGCCAGGGTGCCGGCATGGCCCCCGATCGCGAAACGTCGGACAAGGTGTCCGCCATTCTGGCGCGCTTCGATCATGTCATCGAAAGCTCCAAGGCCGGGGTGCGCAAGCCCGATCCGCGCATTTACGCGATGATGACCGACGCGCTGGCGGTGGCGCCCGAAGCCTGCATCTACCTCGATGATCTCGGCATCAACTGCAAACCCGCCGCCGCCATGGGCATGGCGGCGATCAAGGTGAATGGCGAAGCCCAGGCGCTCGATGATCTGGGGCGGTTGCTGGGAATGACCTTCGCCTGAGCTGGCTAGCCTAGGCCTTCGGCGGCGAGCAGCCGGGGGATCTGGGTCTTGAACGCGAAAAAGCCCTTGGTGGCGTGCGGCCAGAAGGCGGAATCCCAGCCGCGCCGCACTGCCACCACGCGCACCCCGGCGGCGTCGAGCTTTGGCAGCAGCGCCGCCAGCGCATCGGCATCGGGACCGATGGACGCATAAGGCATCACGATCTGGCGCGCGCCGGTATTTGCCGCGGCGGCGATCAGCGCTTCGGCGTCCAGTGCGGCCAACCGCTGTGTCGGGCAACCGAAGTGCGCCGCTACGCGCGCGGCGGTGTCCGCCATCGCGTCTGCAACAAAGGCGCGGGATAGCGGGCCACCCGCGCCGCTGCCGACCACCACCGCGCCGGCAACGCCGCGCGTGCTGGCGAAAAGCGATTCAGGGTGAAAATCATCAGGCGTCACCAGCAGCAGCGTCGGCAACGCCGGATCGGCTGTGACCAAGTCCGGCAAAGGCCGTGGCGACGGCACCGGGTCCTCGGTCAATGCAATCGCCGTGTTCGCCAGTCCGCGCGGCGAAAAGCGGCCATCGGTATAGCGCGCGATGTTGTCGGCCGTGGCGAGATAGGTCTTGCCCGGTGTTTGCAGCCCCGCGACCCAGCGCCATGACAGCGTGTTGCTGGCGGCATCGGCGTCGATCAGGTTGCGCATGAAAAAATCGGCGCCGAGCGTCCAGGGCAGCCGCAGCGTGAAAATCCAGATCGAGGCGAACCACATGCGGGCGTGATTGTGCAGATATCCCGTCGCCACCAGCTCGCGCGCCCAATGGTCAAAGCCCTCGATGCCGGTGGCACCGGTTTCGGCACTGGCGAGCACGCCGGGTTTGACGCGCTCACGCGCGGCGTCGCGTTCGTCGCAATAGCGTCGCCAGATGCCGGGGCGCAGTTCTAGCCAGCCTTTCCAATAGGTGCGCCACAACACCTCGGCGACGAATTTTTCGCACGTCGCGAAGCTGTGCGCGCCGAGCACGGCGCCAGCCACCTCGCGCTCGGTGATCAGGCGGTGTCGCACATAGGGCGACAGCCGCGAGACGGCGCCCGGCGCATTCGGCCCAGCATCACTGTTGCGGCCTTCGGCATAGGCACGGCCGGCGCGCGGCGCGAAATCGGCCAGCCGTGCCAATCCGGCGGCACGGCTGGGCGAGAAACCATCAAGGGCAATCATTGCGGCGGGGCAGGCTCCGGCGGTGGTGGGGGCTGCGTCTCTACCGGGGCCGGCGCATCAGTGACATCGGGTGCGGCGATGGGACCGGCTTCGGCATCGACAACGACATCCGCCACAGCATCCGCGGCGGCACCGGCGTCGGGTCCGGCAACGCTTTCCACCAGATCGCCAATGGCTTCGGCGGCCGGTTGGCGCCGGCGCGGGGCGTTGGCGGCCTTTTCCGCCGCCAGTGCCGATTGCATGAAGCGCCGCCAAGTCCTCGCCGGCACGCTGCCGCCGACAACACCGTTCATCGGCGAATTGTCGTCATTGCCGACCCAGACGCCGACCACCAGATCGCCGGCATAACCGATGAACAGCGCGTCGCGGTGGTTCTGCGTCGTGCCGGTCTTGCCATAGGCGGGGATCGGCAGCCGCGCGGCATTGCCGGTGCCGTTGCGGATGACGCTGGCGAGCAGTTCGCGCATCGGCGCCAGCGACGGCCAGGGCGTCAACGCGTCTGCGGTGGCCTTGACGCTGGCGAGCACGCCCGAGGGCGGTTGCGGCGGCAAGGCTATGGCGGTGATCGGGCGCTTGCCGGCGGATATGGCGGCATAGGCCTGGGTCATCTCGATCAGTGTCGTTGGCGAGGTGCCGAGCGCCATGGCGGGATATTCGGAAATCGGCGTGGTAATGCCCAGCTTGCGCGCCTGCGCGGTCACCGCCGCGGTGCCGAACTGCTGCGCCAGCCGCACCGCGACGACGTTCGACGAGGCAGCAAAGGCGGTGGCGAGGCTGATCTTGCCGCGATAGCGGCCATCGTCATTCTTCGGTGCATAGTCGCCGATCTGGATCGGCGCATCCTCGACCATGTCACCGGGGCGCATGCCTTCATCCAGCGCGGCGAGATAGACGAACAGCTTGAACGACGAACCGGGCTGGCGCTCGGCCTGGGTGGCGCGGTTGAACGGCGTCTTGGCATAATCGGTGCCGCCGACCATGGCGACGACGCGGCCATCGGGGCGCATGGCGACCAGCGCCGCCTGGGTGAGGTTGAGGCCTTTGGAGCCCGCCACCGCATCGCGCACGGCGCGTTCCGCCAGCCGCTGCAGATTGCGATCGAGCGTGGTCTTGACGATGACATCGCCATAGCCGGCCTCGGGCAACGCAGCACGCGCCTGGGGCAGCGCCCAATCGGCGAAATAGCTGCCGGTCGGCAGTGACCGGCGTCCCGGCGTATAGCGTGCAGGCTTGGCGCGTTTGGCCTCGGCCGCGGTGATCGCGCCGGTTTCGACCATGGCGGCGAGGACGAGGTCGGCGCGCTCGCGCGCATCCTCGAGGTGGCGGCTGGGGGCGAGCCGCGACGGCGCTTGCACGAGGCCGGCGAGCAAGGCCGCTTCGCCAAGCGTCAGATCCTCGGGATCGCTATCGAAATAGACGCGAGAGGCAGCGCGGATGCCATAGGCGCCATCGCCGAAATAGACGCTGGAGAGATAACGCTCGAGGATTTCCTCCTTCGATAGCCGCGCTTCGAGCCAGAAGGCGATGATCACCTCCTGCAGCTTGCGGGTGATGCTGCGATCGGCGGACAGGAAACTCGTCTTGGCGAGCTGTTGGGTCAGCGTCGAGCCGCCCTCGGTGACGCCGCCGGCGGCGATATTGCGCGTCAGCGCCCTGGCGATGCCGCGCGGATCGATGCCCCAATGGCTGTAAAAGCGTCGGTCCTCGATGGCGATTAGCGCGGCGGGGACATATTTGGGCAGCTTGTCGAGATCGACCGGGGCTTCCTTGTAGTCGCCGCGCCGCGCGATCGGCCGGCCGCCGCTGTCGGTGAGCACCAGCGCTGGTTTCTGCGCCGGCTCGAGCGCGCGGCCTAGGGGTGCTGTGAACACCAGCCAAATGATGATGGCTATGACAAAGCCGGTGAGGACGGCGAGCGCGGGGAGAATATAATGTCGAAGCGGCCGGGTTTTCGGCGCTGTGGCTTCGGGGGGTGCGGCGGGCGCCTCGGTCATGCCCGTTCGCGTGTAGCCGAAAACCTTATCGCCGTCTCGCGCTGGGTGACGTAGTTCAGTTCCCAGCGGTCACGCGCCATGAACACCGGGGCGCCGTCACGATCTTCGGCCATGGCGCCGCGATTATCGTCGATGAACCGCTTCAGTTCGGCCGGGGCGCCGCTGATCCAGCGGGCGGTTTCGTACGGGCTGGGCTCGAAACTCGCGGCAACGCGATATTCGGCTTCCAGCCGCGAAATCAGCACCTCCAATTGCAACTGGCCGACGACGCCGACAACCCATTGGCTACCGAGCAGTGGCTTGAACAATTGTGTCACGCCCTCTTCGGCCATGTCGGTCAGCGCGGTGCGCAACTGCTTCGATTTGGTCGGATCGCCGAGCCGCACCCGGCGCAGGATTTCCGGCGCAAAGTTCGGGATGCCGGTGAAGGTGACATCGTCCTTTTCGACCAATGAATCGCCCACCCGCAGTACGCCATGGTTGGGGATGCCGATGATGTCGCCGGGAAAGGCCTCGTCGGCGATCTCGCGGTCTTGCGCGAAAAAGAAGATCGGCGAGTTGATGGCGATGGCCTTGCCCGTGGCGACCTGGCGAAGCTTCATGCCGCGGCGGAACTTGCCCGAAGCGATGCGCAGAAAGGCGATGCGGTCGCGGTGCTGCGGGTTCATGTTGGCCTGCACCTTGAAAACAAAGCCCGACACCTGCGCGTCTGTTGGCGACACCGGCTCCGGCAACGCGGGTTGCGGCCGCGGCGGCGGTGCGAATTCGGCGAGCGCGTCGATCAGTGCCTCGACCCCGAAATCCTTCAGCGCCGATCCGAACAGCACCGGGGTCAGCGCCCCCTGGCGGTACAGATCGGCATCGAGCGTCGCATAGCCGCCGAGCGCCAGCTCGGCCTGTTCGCGCAGCCGCTCGGCAATCGGGCCGCACAGCGCATCGATCTGCGGGTCATCGAGGCCCGACATCTGCACCGTCTCGCCGGCGGCATTGGTGCCGGTGCCATCGGGCCGCAGGAACTTGTGGCTGCGCAGGTCGTACAGGCCCTTGAACTCGCCGCCCATGCCGGCCGGCCAGTTCAACGGCGCGACGTCCAGCGCCAGTATGTCGGAAATCTCGTCGAGCAGCTCGAACGGATCGCGCCCCTCGCGATCGACCTTGTTGATGAAGGTGATGATCGGCACGTCGCGCAACCGGCAGACTTCGAACAGCTTGCGCGTCTGCGCTTCTATACCGCGCGCCGCGTCGATCACCATGACGGCGGAATCGACCGCGGTCAGCGTGCGATAAGTGTCTTCGGAAAAATCCTCGTGGCCCGGCGTGTCGAGCAGGTTGAAGACAATGCCGCCGCGTTCAAACGTCATAACCGACGACGTCACCGAAATGCCGCGCGCCTGCTCGATCTTCATCCAGTCCGATCGTGCGCGGCGGTTCTGGCCGCGCGCACGGACTTCGCCGGCCATGTGGATGGCGCCGCCGAACAGCAGCAGCTTTTCGGTCAGCGTCGTTTTGCCGGCATCAGGGTGCGAGATGATGGCAAAGGTGCGCCGGGGTGCGGGTGCAGACATGGCCGCGCTAGATGGCGATTTTCCCGCGCCCCGGCAAGCATTGGTGCGTCAGGCGGTGACGCGCTTGGGCTGCGTCGCCTGTCGCCGTCGACGCATTGCTGCGCCGGTGAAGCCGAAACCGGCGATCAGCATCGCCCAGCTTGCTGGCTCGGGGACAAAGGACGGCGCCGAGGTGAGGTATGAGCCGCCGGATTCGCTGATGTAGCCGGCGCCGGGTGTCAACATTTCGATCAGCGTATAGCCCGAGCTGCCGAAATCGTTTCGTTGGCCAATGATAGTTTTCGTCCCGTAGCCAGGGGAAAGGTAACTGACAACGATCAGGTTGCTCAAACTCAATTGACTGTAAATGAAGAGAACGTCGTCGCTGTCAACCGACAAGGTTTTCGAGTTGCTGCGGTAGCCGTTGAATACGGTGTTGGATCCGCCGCAAGCGAGGAACACAGCCGAATCATTGCAGACTTTCCATTCGGACTGAAATTTCTGGCCGATCGTTTCCGACGTGATGGCGGCCTGATTGTCATAGAGCGCCAATCGGCTGGTGTAGGACATGGTGCTAGTCACCCAGCCGCTATCCCAGGGATCTTCCATGATTGGGTTCACGGCGGTCTTGACTGCCGCATAGTCAGTGATTTTCACGAGCGCCTGTGTGCCGGGTGCGATGCCGGTGAAAGTAATCCTATCAGTCAACGATGCGGACAGATTATTTTCCGCAATCGATTTTTGCGGTGACAGATGCGGCGCTTGCATGTTGACGTAGTTGATCGATTTCGCCTTGATGCTCCCTGTGCCGATATCGGCTGTGCTCAGCGTGCTGGCGAAACCCTTGGGATCGGGCTGATAGCACGCAACCGGCGAATAAGGGCTACAGTTGCGCTGATAGCGCGATGTATTGTTTTCATAAAGAAAATCAGAAAAAACAGTATTTCCGGTCGGGTTAGGATCGACCTTATTGTAAGAAAACAGCTTTCGGTCATAGTAGTCGTAAACCGGATATTGTGCAGTTTCGACCTTTCCGTTGACACTGATATGCCGTGATGTGGTAATGGCGTGTGCTGGGACGACCGATAACAGCAAAAGTGCCGCTATTCCGAATTTCGTTTTGGTGCGCATGATTTTTCCCTTTTGTTGTTGTACGGCTCGCTGTTCTCGGCGGATCATGCAGCGACCGCATTGCGCGGCGCTTGTCGCCGGCTGCGCATCGCGCCGCCGACAACGCCGAAGCCGACGATCAGCATCGCCCAGCTTTGCGGCTCGGGAACCGCACTCGGCGGAAGCGAGGCGGGATAGGCTCCGGCGGCGCTGTAATATTCGGCACCGGGTGTCAGCATGTCGATCAGCGTGTAGCCGGAATTCGCGAAGTCATAGTCCTGGATGGCATAGCGAAGTCCGAAAAAGTCTTTCGGACTATTGCCAAGCCGCGTCCGTGTTGCGAACAGGTCGCTGAACATCGAGACGTGGGTGTCGATGACCATGACGTCATCGGCGTCGACCAGAAACTGCCGGCGGTTGAGCTTCTTGCCGCCGTTGAAACTGGCCAGGCTGTTGCACAGCAAGGTGCTGCTGCAAAGCGTCCAGCTGGAATTCGATTTCGGCGGGACACGCCCGGACTGCAGCGCCGCCATGCTGTCGTACACCTTGATGGTGCTGGAATAGGAAAAGCCGTTCTTCGTGCTCATCGAGCCATTGTCATCATCGGCGTTGGAGAACACCTCCTTCAAAAACTTCAGTTCGACGAAATTGGTGATCTGCGCCAGCGCGCTGGAATTGATGCCGCCGAAGGTGATGATGTCCCTATCGGCAAGATCGAGAGCCACGGCGGCCCAGGTGCTTTCCTGTGACACCAGAAAGGGATTCTCGGCCTCAATCTGGCTATCGATGCTGGCCTTGATCACGCCTGGCTGGATAGAAGCCATATGGTTAACCATTGCCGCGGATGAAGCGCCGTGCATCGAAGAACCAAGAAAGATAGGGTTGTCATAGCCGTTCGCCCAACCGCTGGCCTTGCTACGCGTGTAAGCATAGGTTCCCGACTTGTTGGGCTCGTTCGACCCGCCCCATTTGGCATCGACGGTCATGCTGTAGCCCGGCACGCTGGCAGCGGCCGGCGTCGCCAACGCCGCTGATGCTGCGAATACACCTGCGAGAAAATAGTGTTTGGTCATTGTGCGTCCCCTTTTGCCCGAAAATGCCAACCGGTTTTCAGTTAGGCGGACCGCTTTGCTTCCGGCAGTTGCGGCGGACAGCGTCGGCGAGCGCAACGGGTGCGCAACTGTTGCAACCGTGACTGCAACTTTTCTGCAACCGCCGGCGTCTTCGGGTTGCATCGCACTCGTTACGGGTTAGATTGAACGCCGATGGAGCGGGCGGGCAATTTTGCGGATAAGCTGACGTTGGTGCTGAAGGCGCTATCGATCAGCCGGGCACGGCTGGCGGCGGCCGCCGGAGTCGACAAGTCGCTGGTCGGGCGCTGGTGCGCCGGCACCTACGCGCCGGCCGCTCACAATCTCGAACGCATCACCCAAACGATCGCCGAGAGCGTTCCCGGCTTCACCATGCACGATTGGGATCGCAGCATCGACGACCTCGCCGCCAGTTTGGGGGTCGAACGCGCCAAGCCTGCTGTCGAAGTCGCCGACGCGTTGATCATCCCGGTGCCGCCGGGGATCGCTGCCGCCACCCGCGCGCGCGCTGCCGATTATGAAGGCATCTGGCGGGTCACCTATTCGGCCGGCGTCAACGAACAGCCCGACATGTTCGTGCAATCCTATGGTCTGATGCGGCTTGAACCGGGCGGTCAATTATCCTGTCGGGCCGGAATCTTCGATGTGCGACTGGAGGGCGCGGCGTTGCTGGTCAACAACCAGCTGTTCCAGATCGCCATCAACCCTGCACGCGGAACGGTTTCGCTGGCGATGTTCAATTGTGTTGCCGAAGGCAAGGCACAGACGCTTGACGGCATAACCTTGTCGTGTCGCGACGGGCTTGGCGGGACGCCGATGGCCACGCCCTGCTATAGTGAGCGCGTCGCCGATCTGTCGGGCGATGCCGATTTTGATGATCGGCGCTTTTCTGCACTTTGTGCCCAGCATCCGGTTTTGCCCGATGGCGCAACCCCACAACACATCCGTGATCATCTGTTGCGCAACACGGGCAAAGCAGCGGCAGCGGCGGGTGGCGACCTGCTTTTGATGATGCCGCATCTGCGGTCACTGGCCCGCAGCAGCGACACCGCGCCGGCGCCTCCGGCACTGCGCATCGTCTCCTGAGGTTGCGATAGGGCGACTCAACGCCGCGCCAAGCCGGTTTGGCCGACCAGCCGAAATTTGGTATCCTGTTGGCGGAAAACACGAAAGGCTTCGCGGTTTGCGGATCAGGACTCTGGGATTGATGCTCGGGATCGGCTTTGCGGTGCCGCAACCCGTCGCTGCCGCCAGCCTTTACGCGGTGCCCAAATATGCCGCGATCCTGATCAACAGCGACACCGGCGAAGTCATGTATGCGCGCCAGGCCGATGCCACGCGCTATCCGGCGTCGATCACCAAGGTGATGACGCTGTACATTGCCTTTGACGAGCTGCGCCGCGGCAATATCCGCGAGAGCGACGAAATCCGCATTTCATCGAAAGCCGCCTCCCAGCCGCCGTCCAAATTGGGCCTGAAGCCCGGCAGCACGATCACCGTGCGTGAGGCGATGGGGGTCATCGCGACACGATCGGCGAACGATATTGCCGTGGCGCTCGCCGAGTTCATCGATGGCAGCGAGTCAGCCTTTGCCGCGCGGATGACACGCGAGGCGCGGCGGCTGGGGATGAGCCGGACGACCTTCCTCAACGCCACTGGCCTGCCCAACCCCGGCCATGTCACCACGGCGCGCGATATCGCCACCCTATCACGCGCCGTCATCCGCGATTTCCCCAAACGCTATCCGCTGTTTTCGCAAGTGACCTTCGATTACGAAGGCCAGCAGATCGGCAATCACAACCAGTTGCTGAAAACCCTGCCGGGCGTCGATGGCATCAAGACCGGCTATACCAATGCCGCCGGCTTCACGCTGGCAGCCTCGGCAGCGCATGACGGTGTGCGGTTGATCGCCGTGGTGCTCGGCGGCCCCAATCGCATCGGGCGCGACAACAATGTCACCGAATTGCTCGATACCGGGTTCGAGGTGTTGACGCGGCGGTCGCGCGGCGAAAGCACCACTGTCGCCGCCAATTTTGCCGAGCCCGATGACCTGTCGGACAGCGTCATGGACCGGCTGACGAGTGAAATGCCGGCCGCCGATGGTCTGGTGGCGCCGCCGCGGCCGGGGACGAGTGCGCCCGTACGGCGCAATTGAGGTTGCCAATGACACGCCGCAACATCCATTCGGGTTCGCCATTCGAAGCCATGGTCGGCTATTGCCGCGCTGTCGTGCAGCCGCCGTTCGTGTTCGTGGCGGGTACGGTGGGCCGCGATCCCGAGACCGGCGCAATGCCGGCCGATGTCGAAAGCCAGTGTGCCAATGCGCTGCGAATCATCGGCACCGCGCTGGCCGAGGCGGGGGCGAGCTTTGCCGATGTGGTGCGCGTTACCTATTATGCCCCCGAACGCGCCGATTTCGAAGCGTGCTGGCCGCAGTTGCGCGCCGCCTTTGGCGCCAACCCGCCGGCGTCGACGATGGTGGTGGCGGGCCTCATCGATCCAGCGATGCGCATCGAGATCGAAGTCACTGCGATGCTGCCGGGC
>JAAFIT010000459.1 GCA_013298745.1 Sphingomonadales bacterium | reverse complement strand
GAGCGTGGCCGCGAGATCAGCGATTTCATCGAATCCGAACTGGTCGGTGCGGTACGCGCCCGCACCGTCACCCTCGCGGTGCCCGCCGATGATGCCCCCTTGCTGCGGGTGCGCGGCGCCGAGGCGGCGTTCACCATCGCTGAACATTTTCGCGATCAAGGCGCACATGTCTTGCTGATTCTCGACAGCCTCAGCCGCGTTGTTCACGGCGCCCGCGATGTTGCGATGGCGCGCGGCGAGCCAATGGGTGCCCGCGGCTTTCCGGCCTCGGCGCTGGGGTTGATCGCCACGCTCGCCGAGCGGGCCGGCGGCGACCGGCGCAGCGGCGGGGCGATCACCGCCATCTGCACGGTGCTCGCCGAAGCCGGGGCGGGGGATAGCGGCGGCAATGATGCGATTGTCGATGCCGCGCGCGGCGTTCTCGATGGCCATATCCTGCTCAGCCGCCGCCTTGCCGGGCGCGGTCAGTTTCCGGCGATCGATCTGGCGGCCTCGGCCAGCCGGGTGATGGCGGAACTCTGCACACCGGCGCATCTGGCGGCGGCAACGCGGTTTCGCCGGCTTTCGGCGCTGGTCGAGGACAATCGCGATCTGGTGCTGATGGGCGCCTATGCGCCGGGCAGCGATTCCGAGCTCGATGCGGCACTGGCGCTGGAGCCGGCGATGGTGGCCTTCCGCAGCCAGGCGCGCGACGAACTGGTAGATTTTGCGCACGCCGAGACCACGCTGCGTGGGCTGATGGGGTCATGACCGATCGCCGGTCCCTGCAGGCGCTCGATCGGCTGATCCGGGTGCGCGAAATCCGGGCCCGCCAGGCGCTGGCGGCCGCCGGTCGCGCCGAATCGCGGCGCCAGGCCGAGGCGTCGCTGGTGGCAAGGGTCGAGCGGCTGATTGCACGCAGTGCGGTCCCGGACGGGCCAGTGGCGGCGATGGCGGCTTCGGCGCGGGCTGCAGGGGACGACATGCTCGGGTTGCTGGCTGACAAGGGGCGCGCGCGACTGGCCGTCACCGAGGCAGAACAGGCGCGGCTGGCGCTTGCGTTGGGGCGTGCCCGCGCCGCCGTCGACGCCGCCGTCGCTCGCCGCAGTGCACGCGTGGAGGAAACATGATGTCCGTTGTTCCAACAATCGGCGTCACGACAACGGGTGTCATGCCGATGCCAGTCCCAGCTGTGCAGGGTTTGGCAATACCAGGCTTTGCCGCGCTGATGGCATCGGCCGGCGTGGCGCCGACGATCGCGACGGCGATGGCACCGCCGCCACCCGTAGCGCCTGAAATGCCCTCCGCGCCAAACGGCGAGGACAAACCGGCAACTGCCGCCACCCCGTCCGTGATCGGTGCCGCTTCAGCGCCATCGCTTGTGGCATCAGGCCGGACGCATCAGCCGCCATTGCCGGCTCTGACTCCATCGGATGAAGCCGAAAAGACGGCACATCTGCCAACAGAAGACGACCAACCTGTTTCCGATCTGGTGTTGGCGACCGATATGTCGGTGGAGCCCCGTGCTGCCCCGGCGCTCCTGGTGCCGACGGCTGCGACTACCTTGGAGGCCAATCCACAGCCGCAGCATCCCAGGAACGCCGCGACACCGGCAGGTCCCAACCCAACGGCCTTGCTCGTGCCCCCGGCGGCCACGGCGGTTTCCATGTTGGTGCCATCGACGCCGGGTCCAAACTTCGATCGCGCGACGCACGTTGCAAGTGCCAAACCCGGGCCCGATGGCGTGTCGGTCAAGGCTGCGGGCGGCATCCTTTTGCCAACGCCAGACCCATCTTTGATCGTGGCAGAGCAAAGCGCAGTGCCAGCGGATGCCATGCGTGTTTCGGCGATGGCGGCAGTCATGCCGGATCCGATGATGTCGCAAACGCCTGCGACAGCGCTGTCTTCGTTCGCCGGTCCCTCATCGGCGTCCCCGCTACCCTCGGCGCCGCCTTCAGCGGTGACGCCGGCGGTCTTCCCAAGTCTTGCCATGGCGGCGCGGCCGAACGGCAATACCCGCCTGGCGCGCGCATTGCCCGAAGGTGATGACCGCGCTGGGGTGCTGACCATCGCGACGTCCGGCGAACCCCAACGACCGTTCGGGCTAGGACGGGTCGAGCCTCAGGCTCTCGAAGCGCCACGTCCAAAGGCGGTCATTGCTCCGGAGCCCATGGTCGCGACCGATATTGCCGTCAGTTCCGACCGATTGGGCGCCGTACGCATCGGCATCGAGGGCGCGTCGGGCGATCTTCGGGTGTCGCTGGGCCTGTCGCCGGCGGCGGCGGTGATCGTCGCCGCCGATGCGCCGCGGTTGCTGGCCGATCTTGCCGCCGGCGGCGTGCGGCTGCAGTCCCTTGATCTGTCCGGCAGCGGCTTTGCCGGCGGCCAGGGGCCATCGCAAGGCGCGCCGCAACAGTCGTCGCAGTCTGGGCCCGGACCGCACACCGCGCTCCAATCCGAGATCAATCCCGTCATCCCGGCGCGCGCCCGCACCGCCGACCGCTACGCCTAAGGAGCACCCATGGCCACCACGTCCGCTGATTCAGATGCCGCCGCCAAACCGCCCAAAGCCAAGGGTGGTGGCGGCAAGACGGTGTTGATCGTCCTGGCCGCCACGCTGGGCGCTGCTGCCGGCGGCTTTGGTGCCGTGATCGCCGCTGGCGCACTCGGGCTGGGTGGCGGCGCCAGCACCCATGTCCGAGAAGCGCCGGAGCCGGTCGCTTCGGCGATCGAATATGTCGAGATCGATCAGGCATTCACCTCCAATCTGGCGGACACCGGTCGCTATCTGCAGGTGCGGCTGTCGCTGTCGCATCGTGGCGGCGCGGCGATTGCCGCGGCGATTACGCG
>JAAFIT010000458.1 GCA_013298745.1 Sphingomonadales bacterium | reverse complement strand
GTTCGATACTGACGATGGCACCGCGCGCCTTCATCGCCCAGACGCGGCCCTGCGGCAGCTTGAGAAGCGCGCCGGCACCGTCGGCAGTTGGCGTGGCGGCAACGCCGGGGCCGAGGTGAAAGCGGATATCAAATGCCCGGTCCGACCGGCGTTGCAGCACAGATCGCGATGCGGGTTCAATCAGATCCTCGCCGCGGACGTCCTGGCCATCGGGGGACAGGAACAGCCGCCGCCGCACCATCATTCCGAAGCGTTTGGCGTAACCATCATGGCAGGCTTCGATCCACTGGCCTTCTTCGCTCTGGCGAGTCTGGACGACGACTTCCTCGACGCCCAGGCCAAGCGCGCCGCCGGTCTTGCCACCCGAAGCATCGCGGATGCGCGTCGAATTTGTATCGGCGATGATCAGCGTCGAATGCGCCGCTGTGGTGCGCAGGCCATCGGCAAGCACGGCCGGCAGCGGGGAGGCGAGGCCATGGCTGCCACCGCAATTGGTGATCACCCGGTCCGGCCCGTCGCTCATTTCGAATGCCAGCGTGCCGGCATGGCCCATCGCCGAAACCCGCGCCAGCGGCGGCGGCCCGGCATCGATGACGAGCACGGTCTTGCCCGCCGACAGGCGATGATAACCCGACCAGCGTCCGGAGCGATTGATCGCATTGCCCGTGGCGGCAGCCTTGGCCAGCCGTTCGAGCGGCAGCGGATCGAGCGCGGCACCGCCATGCCAGCCGCCGATATTGCCGTCGCCCATCGCCAGCCCGAGAAGGCTGGGCACCAGCCGCGCCAGCGTATCGGCAAACAGCGGCGGCGCGCGCTTGCCGGTTGCGGGCCCGGATGCGGCGGTGAACAGCAACAGCTCGGCCAGCGCCAGGGCATCGCGCGGCGCTCGCGTCGCCACGCCGCCATCGGGGAGCACTAGCGTTGTCAGCAGCGAATCGAGTGCCGCGAGCGCTGCCGCAGCGCGGGCTTCTCCGCCCGGAATCAGCACGCCGGCGGCATAAAGCCCGCACAGCGCCCGGGCGCGCGGCAGGCCATCCGGCAGACGAAAGGCAGCGCGATCAAGATGGCGCGCCCAGGTTGCCATCGCCGACAGCAACAGCGAGCGATAGATCTGATCGGCGGAGGACAGGATCAACGGCGCGTGGCCGAACGCCATCAGCAACCGGGTGCCAGTGATATCGGCGCGCCAGGCGCTGGGTTCGAATTGGCCGAACTGCGCCAGCCAGCGCGCCACCAGCGGCTCGGCGAGTTTTGTCCCGGCTTTGGGATCCGGCGCCGCAACGGCGATATCGCGCAGCCATTCCCAGCCATGCGCCCAATCGCGCCAGGCGATAGGCGGCCCGGCGGCGGTGAAATCCAAGTCGCGCGTCATCGCCGTATGGCCGGCGTGGATCATGCGGCCGGCGAACAGCCGTTCACCGATCACCGGATCGCCAGGCACCGGATCCTGCGGCACGCCAAGCAGCTTGAGCGGATAACGACCCCGCAGCCGGATGCGGTGCAATGGCGTGTTGTAGAGTGTCGTCGAAACCCGTGCGGCGAGCCGCTCGCTCAACGACAGGCCGCGGTCACCGCCGACCCGCAGCAGCCGGCGTTCACCTTCGGGTTCGGCGGCATCGGGCGCGTCGGGCGGGGGTGTGGTGCCGGCCGGCCGCGCCATCGCATCAACCCCGCAGGGCGGCGATGTTGGCGGCATAATGCGCCGCACCGCCCTTGAAGGTGGCGGTGCCCGCCACAAGCACATCGGCACCAGCGGCAATCGCAGCGCGCGCAGTGATGGTGTCGATGCCGCCATCGACTTCAAGATCGATCGCCCGCCCGGTCTTGTCGATCATCTTGCGGATGGCTTCGATCTTTTTCAGCTGGCTGTCGATGAAGCTCTGGCCCCCAAAGCCCGGATTGACGCTCATCACCAGCACCAGATCGACATCGTCGATGAGGTAATCGAGCATCTTGGCCGGCGTGCCGGGATTGAGCGAGACGCCGGCTTTCTTGCCGAGTCCCTTGATGCGCTGCACGGTGCGATGGATATGCGGCCCGGCTTCGGGATGGACGGTGAGGATATCGGCACCAGCTTCGGCAAAGGCGTCGAGATAAGGATCGGCCGGCGAAATCATCAGATGAACGTCCATCACCAGCGATGTGTGCGGGCGGATTGCCTTCACCACCATCGGGCCGATGGTGATATTTGGCACGAAATGCCCGTCCATCACATCGACATGGACATAATCGGCGCCGGCCAACTCGATGGCGCGCACTTCCTCTCCCAATCGGGCGAAATCCGCCGACAGAATCGACGGGGCGATGCGAACTTTACCCTGCATGGCGAGGCTTTAGCAGGGGGCAAGCGTGGGCGGTAGGGGTTGCGACTCGAGAACTGCTCAGAGTTTGCGAAAACGCCCCATGAAGAAGCCGTCCATGCCGCCATCGGCCGCGAGTGTTCCGGGAAGCGTGCGCACCCAGCCATCGGCAGTGGGTTGCAAACCGAGCGGCAGTTCGCCGGCTTCAAAGGGCTGGCGCGGAAGTGTCGCCACGACGCGTTCGGCGATGCGTTCGCCTTCGCGCGGATCGAGCGAGCAGGTTGCGTAGAGCAAGATCCCGCCAGGCTTAAGCCAGTTCGCCGCTCGCCGCAGCAGCGCCGCCTGCAACAAGGTCAGCGGGGTCAGGTCGCGCGCGCCTTTCAGATGCAGCACGTCGGGATGACGGCGGAAGATGCCGGTCGCCGAGCACGGTGCATCGAGGAGGATGCGATCGAACAACTGACCTGGCTCCCAGCGCAGCGCATCGCCGGCGGCGAGCGTCGCCGAAAGCCCGGTGCGGGCGAGGTTCTC
>JAAFIT010000457.1:1259-2840 GCA_013298745.1 Sphingomonadales bacterium | reverse complement strand
CCAGGTCGGCACGTGCCGCATCAGAGGTGGCTCTGCTTATCTGAACAGCCCCGCGCGATTGCTAAGTGGAGCGGCTACCGGTTTCATGCCGCTGCGAGAAGCGGTTGATTAAAGTAAACGTGATCGGGCGTCTTGCGGTCAAGCGAAGAGTGCGGGCGTCGGCCGTTGTAGAAGGTCAGATACCGGCCGATCGAAGCGCGCTAGGTGTGCGAACAGGCGCACCAGTAACTGAAGGAAGAACTTGGCCTCGACCACTTCGAAGGCCGCTCCTGGGCCGGGCTCCACCGACACGCCTTGATGTGCATGATCGCACTTGCCTTCCTCCAATCCCAACGCCTCAAACAGACGAAAGGGGAAAAAAAGAATCGCAGGGCCGCCGCCGCAACCGAGCCTGCCGGCGCCGCACTGGGCGGCGTTTTGGCGTGAGTTTAAAACTACAAAGCCGTCCGGGCGACGGTTTGCTCGCACGCAGGCTATCGATTTTCCGCAGAAGGTACACCGCCGCCCAACGCCTTCGCAAAGCTAACATAGCTCGTCGCGGCATCGGCCTGTGACGCGAGTACGGCCTGTTCTGCCTGCAGCAGCGCAGAACGGGCTTCGAGCATCTGGATTCGGTTGTCCTCGCCACTTTGAAAGCGGATAGAGGCGAGACTGGCAGCTGTTGACGCATCGGCCCGGGCGGTTTCGCGTTCCTTGCGCGCCGTGAGTGCTGCTGCGTAACGGTTGGCGGCGGTTTCACTGTCGGACAGTGCCGATAAAACGGCTTGCTCATAAGCCGCCTCAGCAGCGTCAGCGCGGCTATCGGCGGCGCGTATCTGAGCGCGGATTCGTCCAAAAGAAAAGATCGGCCAGCTGAAACTTGGGCCAATCAAGAAGCGTGTGCTCTCGCTGCTGAGGAGGTCGCTCGGCTGCTGGGCCTGTTGGCCAAGGCTGCCGACAAGCGAAAAGCGCGGATAAAGGTTCGCGCGCTCGATGCCGATATTGGCAGTTGCGGCGGCAAGATCGGCCTCGGCGGCACGAACATCAGGGCGGCGCAGAAGCAACTCCGAACGCACGCCGGCGGGGACCAGCGCTGGCGGTGTCGGAAGCGCCGCCGGGCTCGCAGCCAGCGCTGCAAGCGCCTCAGGCGGGCGCCCGGTGAGCAGAGCCAGCGAATTGGCGGCCACGCGAGCACTGGCCTCGGCCTGCGGAATCTGGGCGCGGGCGGCGCTGGCACGCTGACGCGCATTGGCCGCATCCGAGCGCGCCGATTCACCGGCCTGAAAGCGTGCCTCGATCAACGCCGCGATATCGGTTCGCAGCGCGGCCTCGCTTTCAAGAAGTGCGCCGCGTGCCTGTGCGGCGCGCAGTTCGGCATAGGTTCGCACCACCTCGGCTACAATGCGTAGCCGTGTGTCCTCGGCGCGCAGCGCTGACGCCTTGGCGCGGGCATTGGCGGCATCGACCGACCGTGCGATGCCGCCCCACAGATCAAGTTCCCAAGACGCATCGATGCCCGCATCGAACAGTGAAAAGCGGCGATCGAAGCCTGGAATATTGTTGATGGGGATCTGACCGTTGGCGCTCAGCTGCTGTTCGGTT
>JAAFIT010000457.1:0-1249 GCA_013298745.1 Sphingomonadales bacterium | reverse complement strand
GTCGCTATTTGCGCGCGTCTCGCGCAGCCGCGCTTCCGCCTGGACGATATCGAGATTGTGGGCCAGCGCCTCGACCACGAGTCCGTCGAGCACCGGGTCATGCAATGCTTTCCACCACTGGGCGTCAACCTCGCCCGGTGCCACCTTGGCGAGCCAGGGCGCATCGACGCCGGCAACCTTAGGCGGCGCTCGCTCGGGGCCAGTGCTGCAGCCGGCCAAAATCATCAGGGCAAAAACTGTAGGGTAGGTTACGCGCATCGCGTTACTCCACTCGCGCTCGGAACTGCCAGACAGCGACGGCCATCGTCACCGCCGCGATCACTACGATCGGCCAAGCGTTAGAGAACACCGCGGCGGCGGTCATTCCCTTCAAAAACAGCCCCACGACGATGATCAGGAAGTGCTTCAGCGGGTTTATCTCCGCGATGATCTGGAGCCAGTATGGCATGTTTTCCACCGGGCTGGTAAAGCCCGAGAGCAAGATTGCCGGCACCGTGACCAGGAACATGCCCAGAAACGCCTGCTGTTGTGTCTGCGAAATCGCTGAAATGGCCATGCCGATGCCGATCACGGCCACTAGAAACACGATCAACGCTGGATAGAACAGCAGCAGCGAGCCTTCGATCGGCACGCCGTAAAGCGGAATTACAATCACATAGACAGTCGCGTTAAACAGGCCGACGAGAAACGGCGGTGTCATCTTGCCGAGCAGGATTTCCCAGGTCCGCAAAGGCGAGACCATCAGCTGATCGAAGGACCCCAGCTCGCGTTCGCGGGCGACCGATTGGGCGGTCACCGACAGTGCCGAGATCGCACCGATCTGCACCAGCAGCGCCGGCATGATGAACCAGAGATAGTCAAGATTGGGGTTGAACCAGTTGATCACGGCGCTGCCGTTGCCCACCTCCACGTTGGGTCGCAAGGTTGCGCCGGTGCTGGCGGCGATCCGTGCAAGATAGCCGGTGACAATCTGGGCAGCATTCGAACGACGGCCATCGAGTATGGCCTGCACGCTCGCCGGGCGGCCAGAAGCGACATCACGACTGAAACCCTGGTCGAAGACAAGCGCGGCAATCACCTGTTGGCCGTCGATCGCCGCGCGGAGCTGATGCGGGGAATGCAGCGGCAGCAGCCGCGCGACGGTAGGGCTGCCGGCGAGTTGGTTGATGAACTCGGTTGCCGCCGGGCCGCCGTCGCGATCATAGATGCCGATGCTTACACTTTTGACCTCAAGCGTTGCCGCCGCGCT
>JAAFIT010000456.1 GCA_013298745.1 Sphingomonadales bacterium | reverse complement strand
CTGTCGGATGTGTTTAATGTCTCTCTGCCGACGATCGATCGCGCTTTGGCAAGGCAGCGGCTTGCCGGTTGACGGCTCTGCAGTCTTTCACCGAGCGAGAGCCGGTATCTCTATGGCAGCAATGATCCTGGGGCTTCGCGCCCGATCAGTATGGCGGCGGCGAACGACTGTTTCGCCGAAATGCGGAGGCCTAGGAGGAATTATTCGTGCACGGTGTCTTCAGCAGCCCGGAGCACTCATTCCTCGCTTCTAGTGAAGCTGCCGTGGGCCAGGTTTCCTGCAAGTTTGTCCAAAAGCCGTTCAAGTGTCGCGATATCCTCGTCTGCCATGTCCGCCCAGGTCTGGTCATGCAGTCGGTCTGCCTCGTCGCGCAGAAACGGAACCAGCTTGTAAGCCGCATCACAAAGATGCACCTGCCATACTCGGCGATCTGTGTGGTGCGGACGACGTTCGACAAGCTTCAGGTTTTCCATCCTATCGATCGCCTGGCCGACCGTTGCCCGTTCAAGATCAAGCAATCGCGCCAGATCTGATTGTGTCTGTCCTTGTTCGCGCAGCAGATAGGCGAGGATCCGCCACTGGGTGCGCGTCAACCCTGTCTGCGCGATGCGACGTTCGAACGCCTGCCGCAATGCCCGTGTGATCTCCTCCATCCTGAACACGATCTCGTCCCGCTGGGTCACCAGGGACTCGGATGCGGACAGGGCACGGGATGCGGAATGAGAATCCATGCCGGGAAAATAGCTGCCCGATTGACGTGAAGGCAAGACGCTTTATTGTAAAGTGCCTTACGGATATTGGGGCGTCTGATGCAGCGAATCGAATTTGTGGGGGCCGAAGGGCAAAGGCTGGCGGCGGATGTGCTCGGTGCCGCCACGGCCATGCCGGTGTTGTTGGCGCACGGCGGCGGGCAGACCAGACTCACATGGCGGCGTACCCAGGAAAGGCTCGCCGCCGCTGGTCTCAGGGCTATCGCCATCGATCTTCGCGGCCATGGCGAGAGCCAATGGGCGCAATCAGGTCACTACCGGCTGGAAGATTTTGCGGATGATCTCCTCTGCGTGGCGCAATCGCTGGGAACGCCCCCCGTTCTCGTGGGCGCCTCGCTGGGCGGGCTGTCCGGGCTGATTGCCGAAGGCGAGACCAGGCCGGGCAGCTTCGCTTCGCTCACGCTGGTCGATATTGCACCCAACATGGAGCCCGCCGGGGTTGCGCGGGTGATGGGCTTTATGGCCGCGCACATCGAAGCCGGCTTCGCTTCGGCTGAAGAGGCTGCTGCGGTTGTCGATGATTATCGGCCGCGTGATGGTCGGCGAACGACCGCCGAGCGGATCGCGCCCTATCTCCGGGAAGGCCCTGACGGACGGTGGCGCTGGCACTGGGATCCCCGCTTCATCACGTCAGTGATGTCGAGCCGGGGAGAAGCCCGTATCGAACGGCTAGCCGATGCGGCCCGAAGGCTTGCCTGCCCGGTCCATCTGATCCGCGGCGGGTCAAGCGATCTCGTTTCGCCCGAAGGCGCAGCCGCATTTCTGGACCAGGTTTCGCATGACCGTTGACAGAAGTGCATTGACAACGCTCGGCGGACTGCAGGCTGCCCTGGACATTGCCCCCTTCCATCGTTGGCTCGGCCTTGAACTTGTCTCGGTGTCGGACAGCGGCATCGTCATTGCCTTGCCGTGGCGTGACGAACTGGTGTCGAACCCGGCGATCGGCGCGGCGCATGGTGGCGTGCTCGCGTCTGTCATCGATCTGGGCGGGCTGTATGCGGTGCTGGCAGCCGGCGGGTTGGCACAGGCGACCGCCGATCTCCGTGTCGATTATCATCGTCCGGCGCTGGCCGGCCGGATTTTGGCCCGCAGTCGGGTGGTCAAGCTGGGGAAGCGGCTCAGCGTCGCCGATACAGTGGTCGAGAATGAGGCGGGCGACATGCTTGCGTCCGGTCGAGGAGCATATCTTGGTGCCTGAGCTGTTGCGCGGGTTGAAGCGCCTGCCCGTCCTTGGTCTGTTGGGTGCCGCCGCATGGGTTGTGGTCGGCTGCTCGTCCGAACCCAAGGCCAGCGACGCGCCAGTATCTACACCGCAGGCTATGGAGGTTCAGGTTGTTCCGGCGCGGGCCGAACAACTTTCCACCCCGATCCGCGCATCCGGCACGGTCGCCGCATTGCAGACGAGCAACGTTACCGCCCTGGTGGAAGGCCCGGTTGATCGTGTGTTCGTTCGTGTCGGAGACCGTGTCACGCAGGGCCAGCCACTTTTGCGTATCCGGCAAGCCGATTATCAACGGCGTGTCAGCGAAGCTGAAGCGGCCGTCCGTCTCGCCGATGCCGAAGTGGTGCAGACCGAGCGGGCCTTCGAGAGGGTGCGCGAACTGAAGGCTCGCGGCTTTGCTGCCGCATCCCGGTTGGATGAGGCGGAAGCCGCGCGGGACGTTGCGCGGGCGCGCCGCGATCAGGCGCGAGCGGCATTGGCAACCGCCCGCCAGGCGTTGTCGGATACGGTGCTGCGCTCGCCTTATGACGGCGTCGTCACCCAGCGCTTGGTGGATGAAGGCATGTTCCTCAACAGCCGCTTTTCGATGGGCGGACAGTCGTCAGCACTGCAACTCCAGGAACTGCGCGTGGTCGCGGCGATCGTCGCCGTGCCCGAAGCCCGGGTATCAGAACTGCGCAAAGGTCAGCCAGCGCGGCTGTTCATCACCGGCCAGGCAGAACCCTTCCCGAGCGAAGTGTTCATCATCAACGATTTCATCGATCCCAAGGCGCGGACCGTTGAAGTGCGGCTGCCGGTGCGCAATCCCGGCTATACCATCAGCAGCGGCGTGTCGGTCGTTGCCGAGATACTCAC
>JAAFIT010000455.1 GCA_013298745.1 Sphingomonadales bacterium | reverse complement strand
CATCCTGACGCAACGCCGCCTGATCGACGAGCCGCTGACGCTTGAAGAGCTCTCGCAAAGCTATGGCATCAGCCGCGAACGCGTCCGTCAGATCGAAGTGCGCGCCTTTGAAAAGCTGTCAAAGGCGATGCACAGCCTGGCGACCGAGCGGCGGTTGTTGCCCGAGCCGGCGTGAGGCTGCGGCGGGCTGCCGCTTGACCTTTGGTGCGCAACCCTGACACTGGTGCCAGCAACGCCGGGGGAACTGTGGCCGCAGGCAAAGACATATCGTGAGCCGCATTATCGCCTTCACGGCCAAGGCCTTGCTGTGGTTCGTGATCCTGTCGATCGGCTGGGTCGTCGCCTATCGCTTCATCCCGGTGCCGTTCACCTGGCCGATGGCGCGCGATGCCATTCAGGGCAAGCATGTCGAGCGCGACTGGGTGCCACTGGCCGCCATCGCGCCAGCCGTGCCGCGCGCCGTGATCGGTGCCGAGGATGCGCGCTTTTGCGAACATCGCGGCTTTGATTTCGAAGCGATGGAAGCTGCCGCCGCGCGCAACGCGAAGGCCGCCGAGCGCGGCAGCGCCAAGGTGCGCGGCGGCTCGACAATCAGCCAGCAGACCGCCAAAAACGCCTTTCTGTGGCCGGGGCGCTCCTATCTGCGCAAAGGGCTGGAGGCGTATTTCACCATCCTTATCGAAGCGATCTGGGGCAAGCCGCGGATCATGGAGGTCTATCTCAACATCGCCGAAATGGGTCCGGGCATTTACGGTGTTGAAGCCGCTGCCCGGCATTATTTCGATACCAGCGCCGCCAAGCTGACCAACAGCCAATCAGCGCGGATCGCCGCCATCTTGCCGCAACCGATCAAGCGCGACGCCGCCAAGCCTGGCCGCTTCGTCAAGCGCTACGCCAACCGCATCGAACGCCGGGCGCGGGTGGTGCGCAACGAAGGCATTGACGGCTGTCTGGGGTAGGATGCCTCCGGCGGCTGGGGCCTTAGGCCCCAGACCCCGATTGATAGGTACGACCCCTGAATAAATGGGGTTTGGGGCCCGCGGCCCCAACCGCCGGAGGCTCTTGCCCTAGCCGACCAGCGCCAGCCGCGGCGGATCGAGCGTTTGCGAGGTCACGCGCTCGGCGCCGAAGCGGCGCACCAACAAGCCCATCGTCTCGATATCAATGAGGTAATCGCGGCCCAGCCGCACCTGCGCTATGCCAACCGGCGTCGGCAGCGTCGCCACCAGTTCGCCGCGCCCCTTGCCACGTGCCGCCGCCACGATCGTGGCCAGCTCGCTGGCCTCGTCAGCCTGATCGAGCGCCACCACAACCCGGCTGCGCACCCGCCGCGCCATGTCGGCTAGCGGCGTCGCGCCGCGCAGGGTGATGCGTGGCACTTCCTCGCCGTCGCGCCACATCAGTTCGGCCTGGACGAGAACGGAAGGGGCCTCGCCGGCGATGGCTTCGATGCGTGCCTGTGATTCCTCGTCGAAACAGCTCGCCACATATTGCCCGGTGCGGTCCGACAGGGTGATCAGCATGTACCGGCTCGACCGGCCGTTTTGCGGTGTGCGCCAGCGCACCTCCTCGATCAGCCCGGCCATGACAACGCCCTTTTTGCCACCGCCGGCCGGCGCCGGCAGCGCTGCGACTTCGGCGAAATCAAGCGCGCCCTGGGCGTCGAGCACCGGCCGCCACGCCTCGACCGGATGGCCGGAGAAGTAGAAGCCGAAGGCATCCTTTTCCTGCGCCATGGTTTCGGCCATCGTCCAATTGGCGTTGGCCGGCACCAGCATGGCGAGGCCACCATCATCGACAAAGCCGGTAGCATCGCCGAACAGGGCGGCCTGGGCGCTTTCGCGTGCGGCCGCAGCTGACTGGGCGGTGCCGAGCAACGCTTCGGCGAGCAGATAGACACCGGCGCGATTGGCGGCGATGCCATCGAAACACCCCGCCGCGATCAGGCTTTCGAGCTGGCGCTTGTTGAGCAGTTTGGGGTCGACCGACTTGGCAAAGGCCGGCAGCGTTGCATAGCCGCTGCCGCGCCCGGTCACGACCGCTTCCATGGCCTTTTCACCGACATTCTTCAGCGCGGCGAGCGCATAGCGCACAGCACCGTTCTCGACGCTGAAATCCGCCTCAGACGCGTTGATGCAGGGGGGCAGCACCTTGATGCCGCTACGCCGCGCATCCTCGGTGAACGCCGCCAGCCGATCGGTGTTGGTGATGTCATAGGCCATCGAGGCCGCGAAGAATTCGACCGGATGATGCGCCTTCAGCCACGCGGTCTGGAAGCTGACGAGCGCATAGGCCGCTGCGTGCGACTTGTTGAAGCCATAGTTGGCGAATTTCAGCACCAGGTCGAAAATCGCGCTCGCCGTGTCCTTGGCGATGTCGTTCTTGGCGGCACCTTCGGCAAAGCGTTCCTTTTGCGCCACCATTTCGGCATGGATCTTCTTGCCCATGGCGCGGCGCAACAGATCGGCTTCGCCCAGGCTATAGCCTGCCAGCTCGCGGGCGATCTGCATCACCTGTTCCTGATAGACGATGATGCCATATGTCTCGCGCAGGATCGGCTCCATGCGCGGATGCAGCAGCTCGACCTTTTCGCGTTGGTGCTTGCGATTGGCGAAGGACGGGATGTTGTCCATCGGGCCCGGCCGATACAGCGCGCCGAGCGCGACGATATCGGCAAAGCAATCGGGCCGCACCTGCCCCAGCGCGCGCCGCATGCCTTCCGATTCGAACTGGAAGACGCCAACGGTGTCACCGCGGGCAAGCAGCGCATAAACTTCGGGATCATCGAGCGGCAGGTTGAGCCAGTCGACCTCGATCCCGCGATCCTTGAGCAGTTTGGCGGCGCGATCGA
>JAAFIT010000454.1 GCA_013298745.1 Sphingomonadales bacterium | reverse complement strand
GCTTGCATCGGCGCCGCGGGCCTGGGCGTTGGCGGCGGCGCGCTCGGCCTCGCCCGACCGTCGCATCGCAGATTGGGCCGCCGCGGCGGCACCAAGCTCGCGGCGCAAGGCGGCAATACGGCCGGCAAAGCCCGCCAGTCGGGCTTCGGCTTCGCCAAGCTGCAGCCGCTGCTGATCGTTATCGAGCGTGGCAACAGCATCGCCGGCGCGCACGCGGCGACCGACGACCAGTCGCGATGTCAGCAGTCGCCCACTGCCGAGGGTCGCGACGGCCGAGCCGGTGGTGCCGACTTCGACATGGGCGGCACGCGACACTTCATAAACAGTGACGCGTGCAAGGCTGAACCAGGCCAGCCAGATCGCCAGCAACCCCATGGCGCCAACCAGCAGCCAGAATGTGCTGCGCCCCGTATCGATATTGAGTGCGCGTGTTGTGCGCGAAAAAGCGACTGCCATCTGTTCCCCGCAAATTCTGCGCGGGGGGTAAACGATTTGCCGCCAAGGATTATTCCCGCAAAATTTTAAATTTTTCGCGATGGAATAATGGCGCGCCACCACCCGTTTGCTTCCCGACGAACGAGAAAGGGTTGCGAACTTGCCGCTGACGGAAGCCTTGATTGCCACGCCAGAAGGTGGCGCAGCCGTGGGGGGACTCGATCCCGAAACCACGCTGATGCTGCCACTGGCGCGCAACGTGCTTCTGGAGCGCGGTGTTTCCAGCGATGGCGCACCGCAACTCACCCTTTGGTACCGCGACCAGGAAATCAGCTTTGATGATCCGCGTCATTTCGGCTTCGGCGAAGCACTGGCGAGCCACGCCCGCTTTCGTGCCGGCGATGCCGCCGATTGGGGCGATCTTGGCTGGGCCGAGGCGCAGGCGCTGCTGACCGATCTGGTCGATGCCGGCATTCTGCGACCGGCGACTGTCGATGAAGCCGCCGAGGCGCGGCATGACAACCAGCCGCAGCCCTCGCCGCTGCCGCCGGCGCCGATGGCGCGGGCGCGCAGCTGGATGGACGCGGACTCCCTGATGCGCAAATTGACCGGCGTTGATCTCGATCCGGCCTATCTCGAACTGGTCGTGCCGGTGTTCCGCACAGCGCACTTGTTCGTCGACCGCGACGGTCGCCAGGTTGGCGAGGCCAATGTCTTCCCGATGGCGGCGCGGATCGACGTCCCCACCGATTGGCGCGGCTGCCCCTATCCCGGCAATCGCTATCAGCCCGAAAAGCCGATGAACGTCACTGCGCTGCGCGCCATGCGCCAGCACTGGCGGCCGATGATGACGCTGCTTTCGTTGTTTCGCTCCGCCTATCTGGCACGCTTTCCCGAGGCGCGGCAGGGCTGGACAGTCGGCGATGTCGAACGGTTGACATCAGCGGTGCTGGCCTTGCCAAGCTATATGCTGCTGCGCCGTGACGCGCCGGTTGCCAATGGCGATCTCCATCCGGCGCTGTCCAATCTGTTCCGCGTCACCGACGGGCTGCGGATGGTGATGCACCAGATGCTATTTCTGCCGATGTACGAAGCGATGCTGGCCCCCAACACGCCGATCAGCGCTGCCGAAATCCTCGCCTATGCCGATCGCAATTACAGCTTTCATTCGGATCATGGCGTCTGCGCCGGACCGCGCTTCATGGTCGAAGACTTTCTGGGCGTCATCCTGGATGGCGTTGAACCCCGCGGCGGCATGGCGGCGGCGTTGGACGCCGAGCTGCAAGGCGTCATCGATCTCATCGATCCGGCCTTCGATTATGCCATGTTCGGTCTGCAAGCCTTTGGCACGGTGTTCTCGCTGTGGCCGGCGATGACGCGCTGCTATGTGCAGATTCACCAATTGCTCGAGGGCGGTGATGGTGTGGCGGTCGACCTCGCCAGCCGTTTCGCCGGGCATTTTGCCCGTCTGAGCACACGCTCATTCCTCGCCACCGATACCTGGCGGCAGCATCGTGAAGCCGTCTATGACGACATGTACGCCCGCTGCGTCGCCGCTGTTGCCGGCAGGGCGCCGGAGCAGCCGCTGTCCGCCATGCTCTCGCCCGATCTTGCGGCGGCCATAACGCCGGATGCACGCCTAGCCCTGCGCGAAGCAGTTGCTAACCGGCTCGGTATCGGCACCCGGGCCGACGAATTAGCCGAAGCGGTCCTCGATTTTCTGGCGCGCGGCCAACGCATCGTCGCCCAGGCTGAAATCATCCAGGCCGAAACCGCCGCGTTGCTGCACCGCCCGGCACCGGCCCACCGCCTGACGCTGGCCCAACTCAACCTGCACAATGTGCTGATGGGTGAGGACATACGCACGGTCCCCTTTCTGCCAGCCGAACTCGCGCTGCTGTTCGACGTCGAAATCCATGTCGACGCCGACACCATCACCATTAGCCGCCCGCCTGTCGCCGCGGCTCCCAGCCATTCTCCGGGCACTCGGCCCGGCGAATACAGTGCGCTTGTGCACAGAAAACGAGAGGAACGACCATGAAGATCAAGACCAACATCCGCGCCGGCAAGGGCAGCAACGACGCCACCGACAATAGCACGACGTCGAACTCAAACTCGAACAAGGCTAATGGCGGCGGCACAACCAGCGGCGGCGGTCGCTGCGCCGGTTACTGATCGCGGTCAGTTTCGCGAAATGGCCGAGCATCGGGTTCGGCCATTTCTTCGCAGACGCTGCACAATTTCCCGCTTGCGCATGAACGCTGTCGCACCAGACCCCCCGATTATCGCCACAGCGGCCATCCGCAACGATGGGATTCTCTAAGCAGAAGAAGGACGAGCCATGAAGATCAAAAGCAACATCCGTGCTGGCCGGGGCGCCGACGACACTGCCGAAATCCACAAGCACAAGCGCAAGGGCAAGACCGC
>JAAFIT010000453.1 GCA_013298745.1 Sphingomonadales bacterium | reverse complement strand
TGCTACGGGTGGTTTCGTGGCCGGCAATGGCGATGACGTTGAACAGCATGTTGATGTTGATCTGTTCGAGGCCAAGCGTCGTGTCATGGACGAGCAGGCTCATCAGCGACCCATCGGGCTGGCGGCGTTTGGCTTCGGAAAGTTCTTCGGCGATGGCGAACAATCGCAGCGTCGGGTCCATGCTGCGGCTCGCCGTTGTCTCGACATCGGCGATGGCGTTGCCGAGATCGACGACCTCGGCGCGCATCGCCTCGGGGATGCCCATCAGCTCGCAGAAGGTATAGACAGGAAGTTTCGAAGCCACATCGAACACGAACTCGCATTTGCCGCTTGCAGCCACTTCATCGATGAGTTCCACGGCCAATCGTTCGATGTCGGGACCCAGTGAACGAATGGCATTTGCCGCAAAGGCTGGCCAGATGACGCGCTTGATGGCGGCATGCGGGGAAGGCAGGAAGTTCATGAAGCTGGCACGCTGGCGCATCAGCATATCGTCATTGAGGTCCCATATCACCGAGCCGCCCTCGTGCGAACTGAAGCGCTCCTGGTCCTTGGAGACGTCGACGACGTCCTGATAGCGCGTCAGCACCCAGAAACCCTTGGTCATCGATGAGCCGGGCAGAGTCACCACATAATCTGGCGACGGCGGGTTCCAGTGGACCGGCGTTTCGGCGCGCCACGCGTCAAACAGCGCGTGCGGCGGGCCTTTCTCGGCGGGAAAAATGTCCGCATCGAGCAAGTTCGCGGTTGCTTGGACTGTCGTCATCTTGCTGTTCCTCCCCAAGTGCAGCCGGCGCTATGGTGTGCCCGGCCGTTCAGACGTCACGCGTCGGGCGCGGCTGCATCCTTGCGTGGCGGAAACTGCCCCAGCGCGACCCGCCAGACATGCTCGCTGTTGGTCGGTTGGTGGCCGACCTGGTGTGTCGGCGCCGGTGTTTCCTGCACCAGATTACCGACCCGCCCGACGCCGGTGACTTCGACCTCGACATAGTCGCCGGGCTGCATCGGCCGCGAATTGGCCGGCGTGCCGGTCAGCACGATGTCGCCGGGTAACAGGGTGATGTGGCGGCATAGGTCGGCGAGGATATAGGGGATGTCGAAAGTCATTTCGGCAACCGGGCCATCCTGGACGACGTTGCCGTTGATGTAGGTGCGCACCGTCTGCTCACGAATGTCGACACCGCGAACGATGCCGGGGCCGATCGGGCAGAAGCCGTCCTGGCCCTTCACCCGCAGCATAGATCCCGCGTCGGTGTCGCGAAAATCCTGCGCGCCGACGTCGTTGGCGGCGGCAAAGCCTGCGATGTAATCCCAGACGTCGTCACGGCCGATGTTGCGCATCGGCTTGCCGATGATTGCGGCGATCTCGCCTTCATAGTTGAGATACTGACAATCAGCGGGGCGGTTGAGCTTGCCGCGGTGCGAATTGAGTGCAGTGTTGGGTTTCTGGAAATAGGTCGGCGTCGTGAGCGGCGGCGCCTGGAACTCGACCCGGCGCGATTCATAATTGAGGTGAATACAGATAATCTTGGTTGGATCGCAGGGTGGCAGGTAAATCGCGTCGGCCTCCACGACGGTGCGACCATCGCCGAGGCGCAGGCGATCATCTTCCGGCCGAACCCAGTGCGGCGTGCCCTCGAACAGGATGCGGCGCCATTCTTCGCGCGGGCCAGTGAGCACGGACATAGTTTGATCCTTCCCAATTTTTCGTTGTGGCGCGCTTCAGACCGGCGCGAGGTTGGCGTCGACTTGCATGTCGGGGGTCGCGACGCCCGGAACGGTCGCATGGCCGAACGTGTCGCGCTGGTAGAACTCGGACTGGTGCGTGGATGACCGGCCGCCCCATCCGATCTCCGACATGAATCCCGACGGGTTGACGCAGTAGAAGGAATACATGCGGTCGTTGGCATGGCTGCCCGGCTCGATCGCGACGGGAATGCCGGCTTCACGCACGGCTTCGAGTGCCAGACCCACATCGTCGAAATTCTCGACCTCGAACATCAGGTGGTTGGCCGCCTTTGCACCCGGCGGGCCAAAGGCCAGCGTGTGATCGCGGTCGTTGCAGTGCATGAACATCAGGTCGACCGGGCGCGGCAGGCCCGGCACCGGCACGCGATATTCCACGCCGCCGCGCATGCCGAGCAGCCGGTAAAAGGCATAGTTCTTGTCATAGCCAGCACGGTTGCTCAGCATCATATGGCCAAGCCCGCCACTCCCGGTCTTGAACGGGCCGTGCATGCGCCGCCCCGGATGGAACGGCCGGTTCGCCTGCACTTGCGGGCCGTGGAAGATTTCGATGCCATAGCCGTTCGGGTCTTCGAGCATCATGACCTGAAGGACATGGCGTTCGGCGGCTTCTTCGAAGGAGCCTGTGCGCACGGTTACGCCGGCCGCTTCTAGCTGCTTCGCCATCGCCTCGAACTCGTCCTGCCCCGCAACCCGGAGGCCGAGCAGCAACAAATCGTCGGCGTCATTTTCCTCAAGAACGATGCGGTGGTGCCAATAATCCATGCGAAGGAAGGCGCGCGCCGGCCGGTCGCCTTCGACAACCTCAAGGCCGAGGACGGTGCTGGCAAATTCCTTCCAGCGCTCGAAGCGCTTCACGCCCAGTACGACATAACCGAGCTCAGTGACCTGGCTCATGTCAGTTGCTCCCCGGGAATGAGCCCTTGCGGACCGCGATGTTCTTGATGTCGCAATAGAAATCGAAGCTCCAGGTTCCACCTTCGCGACCGATGCCCGAGTGGCGTGCGCCACCGAAGGGTGCCGCCAGTTCGCGGACAAAGAAGCAATTGACCCAGACGGTGCCGGCAACGACGGCTTCGGAGATGCGCATGGCGCGCGCCTCGTTGCCGGTGAACAGCACAGCG
>JAAFIT010000452.1 GCA_013298745.1 Sphingomonadales bacterium | reverse complement strand
GGGCGTTGCCGCCATGCGCCGGCCGGAGAAGATCACCGTGGTCAGCCGTGATACCTGATCGAGCGACGTGAGAAAGGCGGCGGGATCGACGATGCGCGCGTCGATGCGGCTGGCGCCGTCCGGGCCGGTCACGCTGCCGGTTGCCGCGAAAGCGAGTTCGCGATTGCCGAAAAAGACGCTCAGCCGGGTCGGGAACGTCCCTTCCGTAACGCCGCGTGGCGGCGATCCGGTCCAGGTTGACAGAGTCAGGCCACGATCACGGCATTCAAGCCGGAAGGCATCGCGGTCGGTGATCGGCGTTCCGAAGACCAGCGCTGAACTCTTCTCGCCGATGCGATGTGTCCAGCCCGTGGCGTGTGCCGCAACGGGTGCCAACAGAGTGGCGAGAGAGACGAATGCAAGAAAACGGGTGCGCATGGCGCCGTTCTAGAGGGGCGGGCAGCGTGCCGCCAGCCGAAATCTTGTGCCGAGCTGCGGCCCCGTCAATCTGGCACGCATTGCACAGCGGTTGTATCCTGACTTTCAGTGGCAGGAGCAGCAGCCAGCGGCTGCTTTTCCCTTGCGCGCGACGCAAAAATCCCTATACGCCACCGCTTCGCTCAACCACGGGGTTTCCGGCGGCACCTTTGTGCCAAATGCTATCCCGACGCCGACGCTTTGCCGCCGACGCGACCAACGACAAAGATGACAGGTGCCGCATGGCCGTTCCAAAACGCAAGACCAGCCCTTCCAAGCGCAACATGCGCCGCAGCCATCACGCCCTGACGCCGGTGTCGTTCCAGGAATGCCCGAACTGTGGCGAGCTGAAGCTGCCGCACAATCTTTGTGGCGCTTGCGGCCACTACAACGGCCGCGAAGTTCTCGAAGTCCAGGCCTGATCGGCTTGCAGCGGACCCGGTTGCGGCACCCGCGCCGAAACGCTAGGCTTGGGGTGGCCGCATGACTGCAACAGCCCCCATCGCCGCGGTCACCGCCCCCATCATCGCGCTCGACGTGATGGGTGGCGATGCGGGCCTTGCCGATGTCATGGCCGCGGCCGAAATCGCTTCCGAACGCTATCCCCGCCTGACGTTCCGCCTGCACGGGCCGGAATCCCGCATCAAGGCTGAACTGGCGAAAAACCCCCGCCTCGCTGGCACTGCCACCATCGTCCATACCGACGAAGTGGTGCTCGGTACCGACAAGCCAAGCCAGGCGCTGCGCCGTGGTCGCACCTCGTCGATGGGCATGGCGATCGATTCGGTGAAACAGGGCGAGGCCCATGCCGCCGTGTCCGCCGGCAATACCGGCGCACTGATGGCCATGGCGCTGTTTGCGCTGCGCACCATGCCGGGCATCGATCGGCCGGCGCTGGCCGCGCTGCTGCCGACGCTGAAAAACGATTCGGTCGTGCTCGATCTGGGTGCCAACACCGAATGTGATGCCGAAAACCTGGTCCAGTTCGCCGTCATGGGCGCTGCCTTTGCCCGCACCGTGCTGGGGCTGGAGCGGCCGCGTGTCGCCCTGCTCAACATCGGCGAGGAAGAGCTTAAAGGCACCGACGAGATTCGCGATGCCGCGGCGCTGTTACGCGGCGCCGTGTTGCCGATGACGTTCGAAGGCTATGTCGAAGGCGACAAGATCGGCCAGGGCAATGTCGATGTCATCGTTACTGATGGTTTTTCCGGCAATATCGCGCTGAAGACGGCCGAAGGCACCGGCAAGCTGGTGACCGGGTTGCTCGCCAAGGCGTTCGAATCGAGCTGGCTGACCAAGCTCGGCTATCTGCTCTCGCGCGGCGCGCTGCGGGCGTTGCGGGCACATCTCGATCCCAATGCCCATAATGGCGCCGTGTTCCTCGGCCTCAATGGCCTTGTCGTCAAAAGCCATGGCTCGGCCAATATCCTCGGTATCGCCAATGCCATCGGCGTCGCGCATGATCTGATTGTCGGCAATGTCGGCGACCGCATCCTGCAGGATCTGGCGAATTTCCAGGCACATCGTCCCGAGCCGGTTGTAACGGACGTCGAGACGGGCGCTTGATCCGCGCCCGCATCATCGGCACCGGCAGCTATCTGCCCGCCAAGGTGCTGAGCAACGCCGAACTCGCAGCGCGCGTTGATACCAGCGACGCCTGGATTGTCGAACGTACCGGCATTCGCCAGCGCCATGTCGTGGCGCCAGGCGAATTCACCTCCGATCTTGGGACAGCGGCGGCGCGGCGCGCGCTCGAAAGCGCCGGCCTGACCGCGAATGACATTGATCTGATCATCGTTGCCACAGCGACACCCGATCAGACCTTTCCGGCCTGCGCCACTGTCGTCCAGCACAAATTGGGCATGGTCCATGGCGTCGCTTTTGACATTGCCGCCGTCTGCTCGGGCTTTCTCTATGCGCTGACCGTGGCGGACGCGATGCTCACTTCGGGCGCGCATCGCACGGCGCTGGTCATCGGCGCCGAAACCTTCTCGCACCTGCTCGATTGGGAGGATCGCACCACCTGCGTGCTGTTCGGGGATGGTGCCGGCGCGGTCGTGCTGCGCGCCGAGCCGGGAACCGGCACGCCTGCCGATCGCGGCATCCTCGCCACCAGGCTGCATTCCGATGGCCGCTTTAACGACCTGCTTTATGTCGATGGCGGCCCGGGATCGACAGGCACCACCGGCAAGCTGCGGATGAAGGGCAAGGAAGTCTTTCGCCACGCCGTCACCAACCTTGCCAGCGTGATGACCGAAACCCTCGATGCCGCCGGGCTCGACGCCGCCGACGTCTCCTGGGTGGTGCCGCATCAGGCCAATCTGCGGATTCTGGAAGCGACCGCCAAGAAACTCGGCCTGCCGATCAACCGCGTTGTCGTTACCGTGGATGCCCATGCCAACACGTCGGCGGCCT
>JAAFIT010000451.1 GCA_013298745.1 Sphingomonadales bacterium | reverse complement strand
CCGCCGCCGCCGATCGGCACCACCAGCGTATCGTGATCAGGCACCGCATCGAGCATTTCGAGCCCGACCGTGCCCTGACCCGCCATCACCAGCGGATCATCGAAGGGATGCACGAACACGAACCCGCGCTTCGCCGCCAGTTCATGGGCATGCGCCGCCGCATCCTCGAACTTTTCGCCGTGCAGCACCACATGCGCGCCATGGCCTTCGGTCTGCTGCACCTTCACCACGGGCGTGAACTGCGGCATCACGATGGTGGCGGGAATGCCGAGCCGCTTGGCGCCATAGGCCAGCCCCTGCGCATGGTTGCCGGCGGACGCGGCAATCACGCCGCGCTTGCGCTCCTCGGGCGTCAGGCTGAGCAGCTTGTTGAGCGCGCCGCGTTCCTTATAGGCCGCCGTGAACTGCAAATTCTCGAACTTCAGCCAGACATCGGCACCGGTGAGATCGGACAGCGTTTGCGACCGCAGGCACGGCGTCTTGATCACCTGGCCGTCAATCGCCCGCGCAGCGGCTTCGATATCGGCAAGGGTGATCGGCAATTCTGCCGTGGCGGCGGGTGCGGTGGCGGTCATTTGCGCCTGTTAACCGCCGCCGCGCGTGCGCGCAAACAAAAGGCTGGTGGCACCGCGCACGTTGACCCTTCCGCTCGGGCACCATAGGCTTGCTGCATCGCAAAACGCCGGCCCGGCCTTGCGGTGATTCGGAGCCACCAGATGTACGACCACCCCATCGCCATCGAAGCCAGCGACATCGATCACATGGGCCATGTCAACAACGCCGTCTATCTTCGCTGGGTGCAGGATGCCGTCGTAAAATACTGGACCGAAACCGCACCGCCTGAAGCCGTCGCCGGGCACCTCTGGGTCGCTCTGAAGCATGAAATCACCTATCGCGCGCCCGCCTTTCTTGATGACACGGTGATCGCCGGGGTGATGGCCGACAGCGTGCAGGGCGCCCGCGCCTTCTTCACCACGATGATCCGCCGCGGCGAACAGGTGCTCGCCGAAGTGAAATCGAGCTGGTGCTGCCTCGATGCCGCGACGTTGCGGCCGGCGCGGCTTGCCAAGGATGTCGTCGCGCGCTTTATCGCCGATTGATCGTCCCAACCGCCGGAACCCTTGCATGCGTATCAGTTTCCTCGGCCTCGGTGTGATGGGCGCACCCATGGCGCGCCACCTCGCCAAGGCCGGCCATGACGTCACGGTTTACAATCGCACTGCCACCAAGGCCGATGCCTGGGTGGCGGCGCATGGCGGTCGCAGCGCCGCAACCCCGGCCGCCGCCGCAGCGGGTGCCAATGTCGTGATCGCCTGTGTCGGTGCCGACGCCGATCTGCGCGCCGTGACACTTGGGCCTGACGGTGCCTTTGCCGCGATGGCGCCCGGCACATTGTTCATCGATCACACCACTGTCTCCGCCGCCATCGCCCGCGAGCTGGCCGAAGCCGGGGCTGCTCGCCAGTTGCATGTTCTCGATGCCCCCGTGTCAGGCGGGCAGGCGGGGGCCGAAAATGGCGCGCTGACCATCATGTGCGGTGGCACCGCAGCAGCCTTTGCCGCCGCCGAGCCGGTTATGGCCGCCTATGCCAAGCGCACCGGCCATATGGGCCCGGCCGGAAGCGGGCAATTGACCAAGATGGTCAACCAACTCTGCATCGCTGGCGTGCTGCAGGGGCTCGCCGAGGGGCTGGCGTTCGGCACGGCGGCCGGCCTTGATCTCGGCCAGGTTGTCGACGTGATTTCCAAGGGCGCGGCGCAAAGCTGGCAGATGGACAATCGCGCCCCGACCATGGCCAAGGGGGAATTCGATTTCGGCTTTGCCGTGGACTGGATGCGCAAGGACCTGGGCCTGACGCTCGATGAAGCGCGGAACCTCGGCGTCTCGCTGCCGGTCGCAGCGCTGGTCGATCAATTCTACGCCGATGTGCAGGCGATGGGCGGCGGCCGACAGGACACGTCGAGCCTGATCCGGCGGCTGGTGCGCTGATGCACTGCATCATCACCCCGACGGTCGCCATCACCGGCAGTGTCGAGCGCTTTCCGGTCCGCCGCATTTTTTGCGTCGGCCAGAATTATGCCGAGCACACCCGCGAGATGGGCGGTGACCCGACGCGGCAAGCGCCATTCTTCTTCACCAAACCCGCCGATGCCGTGGTCGATTCGGGTGCGGAACTGGCCTTCCCCAGCGAAACTGCCGACCTCCACCACGAAGTCGAACTCGTCATCGCTATCGGCACCGGCGGGAGCAACATCAGCGTCGATGCCGCCCCGGCGCATATTTTCGGTTACGCCGTCGGCATCGATCTCACCCGCCGCGACCTGCAAGCCGTCGCCAAGGCCGCCGGCCGCCCCTGGGACATGGCCAAGGGTTTCGATCAAAGCGCACCCTTAGGCGCACTCACCCCCGGCGTGCCCCCCGATACGGCGACAATCGCCCTGACCATCGATGGCGAAGCCCGCCAGTCCGGCAATCTCGACCAGATGATCTGGAACGTCGCCGAGATCATCGCCACCCTGTCGCGCTTCGTCGCGCTTGCCCCTGGCGATCTGATCTTCACCGGCACCCCCGCCGGCGTCGGACCGATTTTGCCGGGGCAGACGGTGTGCGGGACGATTGTGGGCGTTGCGCCGGTGGAAATTCGATATCGGGCTTGATGCCTCCGGCGGCTGGGGCCTGTGGCCCCAGACCCCGATTGTTTGGGTTGCACACACGCGGTCACAGACAGCACCGAATTGAATAGAATGGGGTTTGGGGCCGAAGGCCCCAACCGCCGGAGGCTTAAACCGCCCCCGGCCGCCGTGCCCCCGGCGGCAGCGGCTGGCTGCCGAAATCGAGCACCGAGCGCGAGAGAATCGCGCCGCTGGCATCGACAA
>JAAFIT010000450.1 GCA_013298745.1 Sphingomonadales bacterium | reverse complement strand
CGCAGTGCCCAAGCTGCTCGCCCGCCACGGCCTGACCGTCGACGATATCGACCTGTGGGAGCTGAACGAAGCGTTCGCGGTGCAAGTGCTCTACTGCCGCGATTTCCTCGGCATCGATCCGGCGAAGATCAACGTCGATGGCGGCGCGATTTCGATCGGGCATCCGTTCGGGATGAGCGGGTCGCGGTTGACGGGCCATGCTCTCATCGAAGGACGGCGGCGGGGGGCGAAGCGGGTTGTCGTGACGATGTGTGTTGGTGGCGGGATGGGTGCGGCAGCGTTGTTTGAGCTGTAGCGCGGCCGGCGACCAAGCACAGCTTGGGCGCGGACTCGCGCAAGGCCGGCCAGCGGGGCGGCGCGCGCACCTGCGCGCCGAACCCGTCTGACGCCAGCCGCGGCTTTGCCGCGGCCCTTCCTCAGACCTCAACCAACCCCGGCCGAACCACCGCCACGCCGCTATTTATCGGCGCGCAACAGTTCGGTTTCGGCGAGATGCTCGGCGATGAACCACACTTGCGGCTCGTTGGTGCGCACCACTTCGCTGATCAGCAGATCGTTGGTCCCATCATCGCCAGCTTCATCGGCGGCTTCGGCACCGGCACGCGCCGCCCGCAGGATGATCTCATGCGCCTCGAGCAGCCGCGCCAACTGGCTCGGCACATCTTCGCGGCCCTTGGGCGGACGCGGGATCTTGGTCATTTCAGTCACATCCGGCGCCATGGCGATGCTGATGCCGCCCAATGACATGATGCGTTCGGCGATCGAATCGACGAGCACCGCCTGCTCCTCATAATGTTTGTCGAGCAGCAGGTGCAGCGAATAGAAGGTGACGCCGGAAATCTGCCAGTGATGCTTCTTGTAAAGGTCACGCAGCGTCATCGTGTCGGCGAGCACCTGGTTGAGGATCGTGACGCTCTGGGTGCGAGCCTTGTCCGGCAGGCCGAGCGGCAGTGTCTTCAACGTGCCGAACGGCTGAATCTCGCGATAGGTGACCTTGTACTGCGGCTGGGCTTCGTCGGTTGCTTTGGGGGGCATGAATGGTTTCCTGGCTGGGGGTGCCTTGGGAAACGTGTGTGTGAGGGGATGGTTCCGAGCCGAGTGTCGGCAGGCTTAAGGGGTCGCGGCAAAGCCGCGCCCGCGTCGGACGGGTTCGCCGGGCGAAGGCCCCGGCGCCCCGCCGGCCGGTCTTGCGCCTGTCGGCGCGCGGCCCGCGCGCTCGCGGCGCTGCGACTAGATTTCCACCTGGCTCCCGAGCTCCACCACCCGGTTGGTCGGCAGCTTGAAAAAGTCCATCGCGCTTTCGGCGTTGCGCATCATCCAGCTGAACAGATGCTCGCGCCACAGCGCCATGCCGGGCCGATCGCTGGCCAGCAGCGTCTGGCGGGACAGGAAGAAGCTGGTTTCCATCATCTTCAGCTTCGGCCCGCAGTTTTCGACCTTCTTGAGCACCGAAGGAATGTCGATTTCCTGCATGAAGCCATAGCGGACAAAGATGCGATAGAAATTGCTGCCCAGATCGACGACACCGATGCGGTCCTCGTCGGAGACATAGGGGACTTCATCGATCATCACCGTCAGGATCATGATGCGATCGTGGAGCACCTTGTTGTGCTTGAGATTGTGCAGCAGCGCCGGCGGCACGCCCTTGGGCGCCGTCGTCATGAACACCGCCGTGCCCGGCACGCGGGTGGCGGCAGTGGACGCGGATTTGATGAACACCTCCATCGGCATCGCGCTTTCGCGCAGCCGTTCCTGCATCAGGGCACGGCCGCGCGCCCAGGTGGTGAGGAAGGTGAAGGCGATGGCGCCGACGAGCAGCGGGAACCAGCCGCCATCGGGGATCTTGGTCATGTTGGACGCGAGATAGGCGGCATCGATGATCAGGAAGGTGCCGACAAAGGCATAGGACAGCCAGCGGTTCCACTTCCACACAGTCAGCACCAGCACCGCCATCATCAGCGTTGTGATGAACATGTTACCGGTAACGGCAATGCCATAGGCCGAAGCCAGGTTCGACGAGGATTTGAAACTGACGACCAGCAGCACGACCAATGCCAGCAGCGCCCAGTTGACCGCCGGAATATAGATCTGCCCCGCCGCCGACGCCGAGGTGTGGGTGATCTTGACGCGCGGCAGGAAGCCAAGCTGCACCGCCTGCTGGATGACCGAGAACGCCCCCGAAATCACCGCCTGGCTGGCGATCACCGTTGCCATGGTGGCAAGGCCGACCAGCGGCAACCGCGCCCAATCCGGCGCCATCAGGAAGAACGGATTGGCGATATTGGCTGGGGTCGCCAGCACCATCGCCGACTGGCCGAAATAGTTGAGCAGCAGCGCCGGCATGACGAAATACAGCCATGACCATTGGATCGGCTTGCGGCCGAAATGGCCCATATCGGCGTAAAGCGCTTCAGCCCCCGTCACCGACAGCACCACCGAACCGAGCGCGAGAAAGCCCGCCATCGGCGCATCGGCAAAGAAGCGGAACGCCCAGACCGGGTTGATCGCGGCAAGGATGCCGGGATGCGCAACAAGCTGGGCAATCCCCATCACCGAAATGACGACGAAATAGACCAGCATGATCGGTGCAAACAGTGCGCCGACCTTGGCCGATCCGCGCGATTGCAGCAGGAACAGCCCGATCAGAATGCCGATCGACACCGGCAGCACCAGCTCTTGCAAGCCGGGGCTGACAACGGTCAGGCCCTCAACTGCCGACAGCACCGAAATCGCCGGCGTGATGATGCAATCGCCAAAGAACAGCGCCGTCGCCAGCACACCGAGCAGGCCGAGCAGCCGCGTGCGCTCGGCGGTGTGCGTCGACATCCGCGAGATCATCGCCAGCAGCGACAAACTCCCACCCTCGCCGCGGTTGTCG
>JAAFIT010000045.1 GCA_013298745.1 Sphingomonadales bacterium | reverse complement strand
GCCGCCGCGCACTGGTCGCCTGAAGGCATCGACCTCAAGGCATCGATATGCCGCTGTCCCGCGGCGACGAGGCGGGGATGAACAGTCCCGATGCCGCGGGCGGCGGCTGCGATGCTTGCCGTGATGGTGGCGCGGCAAGAGTGCAATGGGCGCCGAGCTGAGACGTGGCGAAGGGCGCGATGCCCGCTTCATGCATTTAGCGTTGTTTCATGACGGGTCTGGCTTGTCTCGCGTTCCTACTCTGTTAGAGATGGCGGGGTCCAAATCCCGACGTCTGATCAGGAGCTTTGCCATGTCGATGATCCGCCTTTCTGCTCGCGCGCTCAAGGCGCTTCCGCTTGCCGCACTGCTGGCCGTGGCGGCGTGCTCGAACAATATCTACGCCGATGTCACCCGCTTCCACTCCAACGCGCCGATCAGCCGCGGCACACTGGCGATCGTACCGCCGGATCCGGCGATGGCCGATAGCCTCGAATTCCGCACCCATGCCGAAAGCGTGGCAGTGCAGATGCGTCGCCTTGGCTATTCGACCGGCCTGCCGGCCTCGCAAGTGGAGTTCATTGCCACGCTCGACATCACCCAGGTCGATGGGATGGGTAATGTCAGCCGTCCCGGCGTCAGCGTCGGTGGTGGTGTCGGCGTTCCGATCGGCAGCAATGCCGGTGTCGGTGCCAATGTCTCGGTGCCGGTGGGCAGCAGCCGCCGCAACCCCGCGCTGCGCACAACCACCGTCGCGGTGAACATTCAGCGTCGTGCCGATCGTGTGCAGATCTGGGACGGCCGCGCGACCAAGGAAGTCAGCGCCAATGACAATCTCGCCGCCGCCACCAATGCTGTGCCGGCGCTTGCCGAAGCCCTGTTCCGCGAATTCCCCGGCACGCCGGGACAGACCGTCCGCGTGCGCCTCTAAATTGTTCACCCCCCGCATTGGCCAGATGCTGGCTTTGGCTGCCTTGCTGGCGGCCGAGCCAGCGCTTGCCGCGCCGGTCGCGACCGTTGCCGATGCCCGGGAGCTGCTTGAAAAGGGCGTTGGTTTCGATACCGTCAAGGGCCGCGGCAAGGTGCCGGCCTATGCCGAATATCTGAAATCGGTGCTGGTCGCTGCAGGCTTTGCGCCGGGCAGCATCAGCATTGAGCCGGTGGGCGAAACCGCCAACTTGCACCTTGTCTGGAAGGGCAAAGGCAATGACGCGCCCATGGCGATCACCGGGCACATGGATGTTGTCGAAGCCGATCCCAAGGATTGGGTGCGCGATCCGTTCAAGGCCGTAGAGGACGGCGGCTATCTGTTCGGCCGCGGTGTGGGTGACAACAAGTTCGATGTCTCGATGGTGGTGGCGACGCTGGCAGCATTGAAGAAGAGCGGTTTCACGCCGGGCCGTGATATCCACCTATTCCTGTCGGGTGATGAGGAAACCGAAGGCGTCACTGCCGATTTGCAGGCCAAACAGGCCAAGGCGGCGGGCGTCGAATTCATGCTCAATTCCGACGGCGGCGGCGGTGAGCTCGATGCCAATGGCAAGCCGCTTGGCTATTCGCTATCGGCAGCCGAAAAAACCTATGCCGACTATCGGCTGACGGTGACCAACCCCGGCGGCCACAGCAGCCGGCCGACGTCGCCCAATGCCATCGCCCAGCTGGCCGCAGCGACGGCGAAGATCGATGCCTATCGCTTCCCGGTACAGATCAACGAGATCACCCGGGCCTCGCTGATCGCCGAAGGCACGAAGAAGGGTGGTGACCTTGGCAAAGCGATGGTTGCCTTTGCCAGGAACCCTGACGATGCCGCAGCGGTGGCGGTGTTGCGCGCCGATCCGGGCAGCATCGGCCAGATCGCCACCACCTGTGTGCCGACGATGGTCAATGGCGGCCATGCGCCCAACGCGCTGCCGCAAAAGGCGACGCTGACGGTCAATTGCCGGATCTTCCCCGGTGTCACCGTCGAATCGGTTCGCAAGACGCTTGAAGGCGTGGTGGCGGACCCGGCAGTGAAGATCGAGACCGGGCAGGAATGGGTGTCTACCCCCGCTTCGCCGCTTCGCTCCGATATCGTGGCGGCGGTGACCAAGGCGGTGACGGCGGCGCGCAAGGGTGTTGTGCCGACCCCGGCGATGGACGCCGGTGCCAGCGACAGCGTCTATTATCGCGCGCTTGGCATCCCCTCCTATGGCGTCAGCGGGCTGTTCATGAAATCGGACGACGTCTTCATGCACGGCCTTAACGAACGCATTCCGCTCGCCGCCATTGGCCCCGCGCTGACGCATTGGTCGACGCTGATTACCGAACTGGCGAAGTAGCCCCTGCCCAAAGCGGCGGGTGACGCGTGGCGCTGCGCGGGTTCATCATCCTGCCATGACATTGGAACTCCGCACGCCAGCGACCGTCGACCCCGATTGGCTGACGCAAGCCCTTCGCATCGCTGGCGCCCTCCCGCATGGCCGTGTCGTCGATGTGACACAGCAGCCGGTCGGCAATGGCCTGGTTGCCGACAGCATCCGCTTCCAACTCGGCTATGCCGATGCGCCGCCGACAGCGCCGGCCAGCATTGTCGGCAAGTTCCCATCACACGATCCGGTCAGCCGCAAATCGGGGACCGATCATCTGCTTTATCTGCGTGAAGTCTCCTTCTATCGCGAGATGGCGTCTACCGTGGCGATCCACACGCCGCCAGCCTATGCAGCGCTTCACGATCCGGCGACCGATGATTTCGTGCTGCTGCTCGCTGATCTGGCACCGGCGCGGCAGGGAGATCAATTGACCGGCTGCTCGCTCGACGATGCCAAGGTGGCGATGGCTGAGGCGGCGGCGCTGCACGCGCCGCGCTGGGGCGATCCCGTGTTGGAAACACTCGATTGGCTGGCAGTCCGGCCCGCGGCGTTGGGCGCCATGGTCGATGCCATGCTGCCGACGATTATCGGGCTGTTCCGCGAACGCTTTGCCGGCATGCTGGTGCCGGAGCATCTGGCGCTGATCGATCGGCTGCCGGCGGCACTCATCGCCATGCGCGGCAATCGCAGCGCGCCGATCACCGTGATGCACGCCGATTTCCGGCTCGACAACATGATGTTCGACGTCAATGGCGGCGCGCGGCCGCTGGCAACGCTCGATTGGCAGACGGTAACGGCGGGACCGGGGCTGACCGATGTCGCCTATTTCCTCTCCGCCGGCATTTCGCCTGCCGAACGCCGCGCGCATGAGGTCGATCTGGTGCGCTACTATCACAGCGAACTGCTGCGGCGCGGGGTGCAGGGCTATGTCTGGGATGCCTGCTGGCATGATTATACGCGGTTTACCCTGCACGGCATCATGATGGGCGTCTTCTCGGCGTTATCCGTCGAGCGCACGGACCGCGCCGATGCGCTCTTCCTGCGGATGACCGAAGGCGCCTGTGAGCAGGTCGCGGACCATGACAGTTTCGGATTCTGGCTCTAGAACCGTCCGATGACCATCGAGCATCGGCTGGCGGTTTATGGAACGCTCGCACCGGGCCGCGAAAATCATCACCAGCTCCAAGGCCTGGCTGGCTCCTGGCGTGCTGGCATTGTGCGGGGCACCAGGATCGCCACGGGTTGGGGCGCCACCAAAGGCTATCCGGCGCTGATCCTCGCTGCCAATGGCGCGCCGGTCGCTGTGCAGATCTTCGAATCTGCCGATTTGCCCAATCATTGGGCACGGCTCGATGATTTCGAAGGGCCGGATTATCGCCGCGTCGTCACGGACGTCGAAACGCCGGACGGGGTTGTCACGGCCTGGATCTATGCCGCCGCCATCGACTGACGGCGCTGCGCCTCAGCCCTTGGCGCCATCGAGAAACGACGTGAACCCCGCTGGCGCATAAGGCCCGAACACCACCTGTTCCAACACGCCGACGCCCGTTCGCGTCCCGTCGCTGGCGCGCACCACCTGCTGGACGTGGAGGTTCTCGGGCGCCAGCGGATCCAACTGGCGCGGATCAAAGCTCTCGCCGCCGATGGCGAGTTCGCCCTTCCACATGCCTTGCCCCCACACCGGATGGCCATAGCCCAGCCCCTTCATCTGGAAGCGCAGGATAGGGTCGAGCGCGATGGTGCGCACGCTCTCATCATGGCCGACGAGATCGATCTCGGCGTCGGCGGCGAGGCGGGTACCGGGCACATAGCGCACGCGGTGCCGCGCCGTTGCCATGCGCTCATCACGCCCATCCTCGGTGCCGGGAATCGCGTCTTCGCTCCCATAGAGCGGCGCGACAATGCCTTCACGCACCAGCGCCTGGCCCTGTGCGCCGTCAAAGAAGATCGCATGGGTGATGTGATCATCCCACACCAGAGGCGCCCAGAGGAACATGATGCCGCCGGGCATTGATGGGGCGCCGCCGGTTTCGGGCTCGCCGACGCGGCGCACGCCCCAGCTGCGATCCTTGGTGCCGCGGCAGACGGCATCATCCACCTTGAACTCGCCATCAGGGGTGCGGACAGTGCCGCTCCAGCGCCCGAACTGGTCGAAACGGGTGGCGTCCATGATGCGGCGGCCGTTCTGCCACAGTGTCTGTCGGGCCTCCTCGATGGCGGCGGTGCGCGCCGAAAAGGTCAGGTCACAGGCGATGCCGGTTTCATTGTCATCAAGGATGACGCGGGTGCGCCGCATCGGCTCGATGACTTCAATGCGGAACGGGCCGACCGCCATTTCGGTGCGCTCGATGGGCGCGCGGCGCGAGCCATAGAAGCAATGCTGGCGCTCGCCGGGGCGTACTGTGGAAAAGGCGCAATCGAGGATGCCGCGGTGCGGATAGACCGCCATGCCCACGCCGAAATAGTAACTGCCGTCAGGGGCATAGCCGTTGAACCAGGTGCGATCATAGGCATTGCGATCGCTGGTCGCGAGCACTGCCAAGGGTTCGGGTGTCTGGTGAACGGGATAATCGTCAAGCCGGTTGAGCATGGCTGCGCCCTTTCATCCGGGGCTTGCCGCCGATCCCGCCAGCAAGCCGCCGTCCATGGTGAATTCCGCACCGGTGACATAGGCCGCAGCATCGCTGGCAAGGTAAGCTGTCATTGCTGCTACCTCGGCAACCGTTCCGAAGCGTTTCAGCGGCGTATCGGCCACCAGCGCCGCCATCCGCGCCGCGCGATCGGCACCATCGCCGAGCATCGGTTCCCACATCGGTGTCAGGATCGCCGCCGGATGGATGGAATTGCAGCGGATGCCGAGGCCTTGCGCCGCGCAATAGAGCGCGACCGACTTTGTGTGGTTGCGGATCGCCGCTTTGGACGCGGCATAGGCCGCCGCCCCCGGAATGCCGACCATCCCCGATCGCGACGAGATGTTGATGATGGCGCCGCTGCGTTGCGGCCGCATTGCCCGGATCGCGGCGCGGCAGCCAAGGAACGTGCCATCGCTGTTGGTGGCATGGACGGCGCGCCAATCGGCCAGGCTGGCGTGTTCAGGATCGTGCGGGCCGGCGCTATCTTCAAAGCCGGTGATGCCGGCGTTGTTGACGAGCACATCGAGCCGGCCGTCATGCGCCAGCAGCGCCGCGATCGCGGCATCCCAGGCCGCTTCATCGCGGACATCGAGGCTGAAGGCGCGGGCGCGGTCGCCGAGCGTTGTCGCCAGCGCCGCAACGGCATCACCGCGGATGTCGGTCAGCCAGACAATCATCCCGTCGTCGAGCAGCCGCCGGGCGATGCCTTCGCCGATGCCCTGCGCAGCGCCGGTTACAAGCGCGGCCTTCATGGTCAGGCGATGCTCAGCACGATCTTCCCGACATGGGCGCCAGCCTCCATGCGCCGATGCGCCTCGGCGGCTTCGGCGAGCGGGAACACCTTATCCGTCACCGGCGCAATTCGCCCGGCCTCAAACTCCGGCCAGATGACGCCTTCCAGCGTTTCGGCAATCGTCGTCTTGAAGGCGATCGACCGCGGGCGCAGCATCGATCCTGTGAGGGTCAGTCGCTTGCGCATCACGGCCACCAGATCGAGATCGGCGCGCGGCCCACGCTGAAAGGCGATGCTGACATGTCGGCCATCATCAGCGAGGCACTGGATATTGCGCGGCAGATAATCACCGCCGACCATATCGAGCACCAGATCGACCCCGCGCTTGTCGGTGATCCGCGCCACTTCGGCGACGAAATCCTGGGCGTTGTAATCAATGGCGTGCGCGGCGCCGAGCTTCAACGCGGCGGCGCATTTGTCGGCACTGCCGGCGGTAACGATGACGGTCATCCCGAGCGCTGTTCCGAGCTGGATGGCGGTGACACCGATGCCGCTGGTGCCGCCATGAACAAGCAAAGTCTCGCCGGGCCGGGCATGGCCGCGGTCCATGACGTTGGACCAGACGGTGAACCAGGTTTCGGGCAGGCCCGCGGCATCGATCGGCGCCATGCCGGCGGGAATGGCGAGGCATTGGCCGGCCGGCGCGGTGCAATATTCAGCATAGCCACCGCCGGCGACGAGTGCGCAGACAGAATCGCCGACGCGCCAGCGTGCCACATCAGCACCCATCGCCACGACTGTGCCGGCAATCTCCAGCCCCGGAATCGACGGCGTGCCCGGCGGCATGGGATACAGTCCCATGCGTTGCAGCACATCGGGGCGGTTGACCCCGGAGGCGACGACCTTGACGAGAACTTCGCCCGGCCCAGGCTGCGGTACTGGCCGCGTAACGGGGACAAGCACCTCCGGCCCTCCCGGTGCTGCGGGATCGATGGCGGTCATGGTGCTGGGAATGGTCATGCGGAGATATTGACTTGGGGACCGCTCCGGTCAACGGTTTTGGCCATGTTCGATGAAGCCGATCTGCCCCGCCGCAAATCCGACCTCCTCGCCGATCTCGCCCGCGAGGACCTCGACAAGCTGTCGATTGCCGAGCTTGATGAGCGCATTGTCGCGCTGGAGGCAGAGCTTGTTCGCGCCCGTGCCAAGCGTGAGGGCGCGGCCGCTTTCCGCGCCGCTGCGGATTCGCTTTTCAGAAATGTCGATTAGACACGCAGATCAAGTGTAAAACCACCAAAGCGCTGGATACCGCGCTGTCCGACAAACTCCTTACTGCGCCAGACATGGCGGAACGAGAGCCGCAGTCCGCGCCAGCGTAGCGATGCGCCGGCGAATGCATCACCGACCAACGGTTTCGTGTCGACGCCCCGCCCGTCGGTGAAGCTGTTCCCTGCAAGAAACAGGTTCCTTGCCACGACTCGGCCTTCCACACCCGCCAGCAGGTTGAGGACGGGGCGCGGGCTTGCCGGCAACGCGGCCAGGCCGGGGCTGAAGGGCTCCAGTTCGGCAGGACGCTGGTTTGCGAGCCCGGCCCCGATCGCCAGCGTGACACCTGCAGCAGCATGGGTGTGGACGTTGCCGAGCGCAGCGCCAATGTGCGGGGATACTGCCATCCCTGGTGCTGCATATGCCCAGCGTCGTCGCCATCCAAGGTTCACCGCTGGTTCGGTTCCAAGCTGGGTTTGCCAACCGCGTGGTTCGATGCCTTGCTGCACCCTGTGAACCAGTTTTTGGGCCTGTTCAGCAAGGCTGGCCGGGCCGATCAAACCAACGGTCAGGCTGATCTGGTCGCTCCGGCGGCCATCGAGCGCCGTCCCGTCAATCGCGATCGTTCCCGCGAGCATGCCGGCATAGGGGCGATCACCGGGGCGGACCTCGCGACCCCGGATCGAACTGGGGGTGAAGATCAGCTGGAGGAGACCGGTTTCGTAGCTCATGCGCGCACCGCGAGGTAACAACGGCGCCCAGTCGAGGGCACCCCGCCAGAACGGCGCGCTGTCGGTGCCGTGGCGAAACGCGAAGCGCGTGCCGTGGGTATAATAGCGATCGGTGCCGGTAACGCCGAAAAGGTCGTTCTCGATGCCCGCACTCAACACCGGCCGGTCCTCGGGCGCCGCTGCCGCGCTCCCGGCGCTGGCACCGCCAATCGCGAGTGTCGCCAAGAGGATTGATCGGTACATATGCATTCCCCTTTGCAGCTTAATCCATGCCATGACAGATTATCCGAACGGCGCGATAGACGCCACGTCGCTGCAAGGAAATTGGGATGGCGCAAGGTACGCATGATTTCACACCCGATCCGCGCAACAACACCATCCTGATCAACGTCAATGGCGACCTCAAGCCGCGCGCCGAGGCGATGGTCAGCGTTTTCGATTCGGGCTTTATGCTCGGCGACGGCGTCTGGGAAGGCATCCGCGTCCACGCCGGGCGATGCGCGTTCCTGGGCCAGCATCTGGAACGGCTGTGGGAGGGTGCCAGGGCAATCGCGATGGATATCGGCGTGTCGAAGGCCGAGCTGGAAGCGCGGCTTTATGCGACCATCGACGCCAACACCATGGACCATTGCCATATTCGGCTGATGGTCACCCGCGGCCTGCGCTCGACACCCTATCAGGACCCACGGGTCGTCGTGTCGCCCGCCACCATCGTCATTATCGCCGAACATAAGGACCCGCTGCCAGCCACGATCGAGCGCGGCATCACGCTGTTCACCGTCCATGTCCGGCGCGGCTTCCCTGATGTCCAGGATCCTAAACTCAACAGCCATTCGAAGCTCAACTGCATCACCGCGTGCATCCAGGCGACCGAGGCCGGCGCCGACGAGGCGCTCATGCTCGATCCGCACGGCTTTGTCGCGACGTGCAATTCGACGCATTTCTTCATCGTCCGAAAAGGCGAAGTGTGGACCTCGACCGGCGATTACTGCCTCGGCGGCATCACCCGCGGCAATGTCGTCGCGCTCTGCAAGGCCAATGGCATTCCGGTGTTCGAACGCAATTTCTCGCTGACCGATGTCTATGGTGCCGACGAGGCGTTCGTCACCGGCACCTTTGCCGGCGTCGTGCCGGTGCGCAGCATTGATGGCCGTAAGCTCACCGACGGCCGCGGCCCGATGGTCGAGCGGTTGCAACGGCTCTATCGCGCGCTGATTGCCGCCGATGTCGCGGCACGGGGGCGGCCTTGACCCATCGCATTGCCATGTGGTCTGGCCCGCGCAATCTCTCGACCGCGATGATGCGCAGCTTTGGCGCGCGTGCCGACACGGTGGTCAGCGATGAACCCTTTTACGGCGCCTATCTGAAGGCCACCGGTGATGATCAGCCGATGAAGGAGGCCGTCATCGCGTCGATGGATTGCGACTGGCACAGCGTCGCGCGCGCCATGTCCGGCCCGGTAGCGCGGCCTATCTGGTATCAGAAGCATATGGCGCATCATATGAAAGGCCCGGTCGGCATTGCAGATCTGGCGGCGCACACTCATGCGTTTCTGATCCGCGATCCGGCGCGGGTCGTCGCCAGTTACGCCGTCAAGCGCGTCGCGGTGCGGCCCGATCACCTCGGCGTTGCTCGCCAGCGGCAGTATTTTGATCGTGAGGCCGATCGGCTCGGCAAGGCACCGCCGGTGATCGATTCGTCCGATATTCTTGCTGACCCGGCACCGATGCTCGCGGCTTTGTGTGCGGCACTCGGCATCCCTTTCGATCCGACGATGCTGCGCTGGGCGCCGGGCCGCCGCGATACTGACGGCATCTGGGCTTCGCATTGGTATGAATCGGTCGAAGCCTCCACCGGTTTCGGGGCGCCCGAAACCAAGCCGGTCGTGCTCGACGCCGAAGCGCAAGTCGTCGCCGACGCCTGCCGAGCCGATTATGACTATCTTGCCGGGTTCCGCATCACCGCGTGAAAACTGTCCAAAAGGCGCGGGTTGCACGCGGTTGACGTTAAGGTAAGGTGCCCCAAATTGTTGGGGAGTGCGCACGTGAATTTCGATTTTTCCGATGATGCCAAGGCGCTTGGCGAACAGGCGAAAAAGCTGTTCGCCGAAAAGGCCGGCACCACCGCCGCCCGCAAGGCGATGGCCAAGGATGCGCCCGATTTTGATGCCGGCCTCTGGGCCGAAGTCGCCGGCCTGGGCTGGACCGCCGCGCGTGTGCCCGAAGCGCATGGCGGCCTCGGCATGAGCGCCGAGGAAAGCTGCCAGCTTGCCGAAGCCGCCGGTGGCGCGCTCGCCGTGGTGCCGCTGGTTTCCACCTTGCTTGCCACCGAAGCGCTGCTCATCGCCGGAACCGAAGCCCAGCAGGCCAAATATTTCCCCGGCATCGCCGATGGCAGCATCATCGCCGTGCCGGCTTGGAACGAACCCGGCGCGGTAACACCCGCCACGGTTGCGATTACCGCCAGCGGCGGCAAGCTCAATGGCGTCAAGGCGCCGGTTGCCGATCTGCCCGGCGCGCATCTCGCCATTGTCGCGGCCGCCAGTGCCGATGGCCCATCGCTGTGGATCGTCGACTTGAAGGCCGCCAAGGTTGAAACCGTCGAAACGCTCGATCTTGTTCGCCGCCACGGCCGGTTGACGCTGAATGGCGTTGCCGCTGAGCCGCTGGGCGATGCCTCGCACTATCAGGCCTGGCTCGATCGCGCCGCGGTCATCCTTGCCTATGAAGCCATCGGTACGGCGGCGGCGGCAATGAACATGACCGTCGAATATGCCAAGACGCGTGTCGCCTTTGGCCAGACCATCGGCCGCTATCAGGGCGTCAAGCACAAGTGCGCCGACATGTATATCAAGATCGAAATCGCCCGCGCCCATGCCCTGCACGGCGTTGCGATGATCGATACGCAAGGCGCTGAACTGCGCCAGGCCGCCGCCGCAGCCCGTGTCGCCAGCCTCGATGCCCTCAGCTTCACGGCCGAAGAAACCGTGCAGCTGCACGGCGGCATCGGCTTCACCTGGGAAAGCGATTGCCAATTCTACTACCGCCGCGCCCG
>JAAFIT010000449.1 GCA_013298745.1 Sphingomonadales bacterium | reverse complement strand
GCGCCGGGCAGGGTCGTCACTGCGAAGAAATTGGCGGTTTCCTTGACGCGGCGGGCTGCGGCGTTGTCCGACAGCGTGCCGGTGAGCGCCATCGGCAGCGCGGCATATTCGTTCATGAAGGTGGCGATGAAGGCGCCGCGGACGACATAGGGTGACAGATTGGCGGTGGCGTTCCGCTCGATCCGCGCGCCGCGTTCGACGAGTTCCATGTCGAGCCAATCGGGCTTTTGTTCGAGATCGGCGATGAAGGCTGCCAGCTCCGGTGGTGCATCGGGCACGGCATCGATGCCGCGGTCACACGCCAGCGTCAGCATGTCGATCAGCTCGCGGAACTTACGGCCGGCCATGAGCGCGGCGTAGCGATCGGCAGTGACATCACCCATCATCGAATAGGCGTGCAGCCGGTCGATCAGCTCGGTGTTGCCGAGGATGGCGGCGCGGCGCCCGGCATGGCGCGAGGGCAGGATCGACTTTGCCGCGGGATCGGTGGTGAAGCGTTCGGCGGGTGCTGCGAAATCGAAGTTCGCCCACAGCGCCGGCACCGCCTCGCGTTGTGCCCGAACGGCGTCCCAGATGGCGGCGTTTGCTGTTGCAGTCGTCATGGCGGCTCCCGATCTCGACAAAATATATCAATTGATATGTTTTCTCTGTCAATGGTGCTTGACCGCCCCGGTCTTCCACCGCTTAACGGCGTCATGATCACCCCTGATCCTGTGGCCGCGCCGGGCAAGAGCCGGTATCGCCGCGGCACCGAAACCCGCGAACGCATCGTCATGGCGGCGTTGCCGGCGTTCGGGCTGAAGGGTTTTCAGGCGGTGTCGACGCGCGAGATCGCGCTGGCTGCCGGCGTCAATCTGCCGGCGATCCAATATTATTTCGGCAACAAGCAGGGGCTGTATCAGGCATGTGCGGGTCATATCGTGGCGCGCTATCGCACCGCGACGCTGCCGGTCAGCATTGCGGCGCAGGCAGCGTGGACGCGCGGTGCCGGGCCAGCGCTGTGCCGCCAGCATCTGCGCGAGGTGCTGCTGACGCTGGCGCGCTTTCTGATGGATTCGGATGAATCGCTGGGCTGGTCGCTGTTCATCCAGCGCGAACTCGCCGACCCCGGCGCTGCCTTCGACATATTGTTCGAACAACTATGGCAGCCGGGCGTCGAACTCGTCGGCCAGTTGATCGCCGCCACGCGCGGGCTTGATACCTGCAACGCGACCGAGCGGCTGGAGGCGGTGCATATGATCTCCGGCCTCACCGCCTTTGCCAGCGGGCGTGCCGCCATCGACCGGCTGCTGGCGCCATCGGTGGCGCCTGATGCGTTGACCGAGGCGCTCTGCCGCCTCGTCGAACGGCAGATTGCCGGAGTCGTGCCGATCAGCGGTTGACGGGATCGCCGCGCGTCGGTGCCGGCAGAACCTTGCCATCGCGTTCGATCGCGTCGCGCTCTGCCTTCAACGACGCCATGTCGATGACGTGGCGGAAGCGCACGTCCTCGTTCTTGATGCGTTCGAACGCGTCATTGATGTCGGCAATGGCGATCAGCTCGATTTCGGGGCGGATGCCGTGTTCCGCACAGAGGTCGAGAACCTCCTGTGTGTCGGCGATGCCACCGATCAGCGAGCCAGCCAGGGCAATGCGGTTGAACACCAGCGGCCCGGGATTGAAGGCGGCGAACTCCATCATGTTGCCGACGACGACCAGCGTCGACCCCGGTTTCATGAAACCGAGATAATCGGCGAGATCGTGCGGTTAGGGGATGGTATCGATCATCATGTCGAGCGAGAGCGCGGCGGCCTGGACGGCGGTTTCGTCGTCCATCACCACGACATCGTGCGCGCCGAGCGCCTTGATGGCCGCGATCTTTTCGGCCGAGGTCGTGAACGCCACGACGGTTGCGCCGAGCGCCTTGCCGATCTGGACCGCCATATGGCCAAGGCCGCCGATGCCGGCGACGCCGAGCGTCTGGCCCTTTTTCAGGCCGAAGTGCTTCATCGGCTGATAGGTGGTCACGCCGGCGCACAGGATCGGCGCGGCCTGGGCGGGATCGATTGCGACGGGAATCGCCAGCACGAATTCCTCGCGGACGGTGATGCTGTCGCTGTAGCCGCCGTAGCTGTTGCTGCCGTCGGGCAGTTTGGGGCCGTTGTAGGTGAAGGTCGCGCTTTTCGGCCCGGTGCAATATTGCTCGTCACCCGCGGCACACGCCTCGCAGACCCGGCAGCTGTTGACCATGCAGCCGACGCCGACGGTGTCGCCGATGGCGAATTTCGTCACACCGTTACCGATCTTGCTGACTGTTCCGACGATTTCATGGCCAGGAACGCATGGCCAGACGGTGTTTTCCCAATCATTGGCGCATTGGTGGATGTCGGAATGACAGACGCCGCAAAAGGCGATGTCGATTTCGACTTCTCCGGCGCGCAGCGGCTCGCGTTCAAAACTGACCGGTTGAAGCTGTTGGTCCGCAGCGCGTGCGCCATAGCCGATGACGGTCATGGGAATCCTTTTCGTTGTTCAGGTGATGGTTGAACAACGCGTCGGACGCGATTTCGATGCCTGACGATGCTTGATCGGTGCTTGGCGCGCTCCGATTTACCAGGCGAACTGCGAGTTGGGGCTGTCCCCAGTACTGCTATCTTCGTCTACGGTTGCAGGCAACAACCGCGCTGTGTGCCGCTGGCGCTGCCGCGGTACGGCGGCGAGGCACAGCAGATAGCCGAGGATGCCGCTACCGCCATAGCCGAGCAGCGGCGTCGGGTAATTGCCAATGACTGCCGCCGCGAGAATCGCCAGCCAGACGGTAGTGAATGCTGTCGCGTTGGAGCGGCACATCGCCAGCACGCTGAAACCGGTCGCCCCGGTTGCCGCCAGCGCACCATGAACT
>JAAFIT010000448.1 GCA_013298745.1 Sphingomonadales bacterium | reverse complement strand
GCTAATGCGCCGGGCCACATCATTGCAGACCGCCCTCAACCGGTATCCGCTGGTTGATGAATGGCTGCAGTTGCTTGGCAACCTTGGCCGATCGCCGGCAACGCTGGATGCTTATGGGCGCGGGGTGACGCATTACCTGGCGTACTGCACGTCTTCGAGCGTCGCCGCCGAGGCGGCGACGCTCGAAGACGTTTCCCTCTATATTCGCCACCTCCTCCCCGGCAGCCCGACCGCCGTCGCGAATTCGACCCTCCACCAACGCCTGACCGCCATCAGGCTGTGGTACGATCACCTGACCTATCGGGGGCTGTGCACTCGAAATCCGGTTCCCCGCGGGCAAACATCGACCTTCCGTCGTGTCCCTGACCATGCCGGCTTCACGCGCGGGCTGGTGCCGCGCCTGATCAAGCTGCCCCATTTGCCGACCGAGGATGAGTGGCTGTCGATTTTGCGGGCGGCAGCCACCGATACGGTGAGGAACAGGCTTATGCTGGCTCTTGGGTACTATGGCGCCCTCCGCCGCTCCGAACTCATTGCTCTACGTGTTGACGACCTTGATTTTGCGCACAGGTTGATGACGTTGCGCGCGGAGACGACGAAGGGACGGCGCAGCCGGGTGGTCTGCTACAGTCCCGCCATCGCATCGGTTCTTGCACAGCATCTCCAGGATCTTCGCGCCGTCGCCGCGGGCACCGGTCCGCTGTTTCGGTCCGAGTCCGATCGCAATTACGGGCAGCCGCTCACCAAATGGTCGTGGAGCAAGACCGTCGAGCACTGGGCCGCGACAGCGGGCGTTTCCGGGTTCAGCACCCATAGCCTTCGCCATCTGCGTTTGACCCATCTCGCGCGCTCAGGCTGGAAACTGCACGAGCTCTCGACGTATGCCGGTCACCGGGATCCCAAGACGACGCTGGTTTACTTGCATCTGTCGGGCAGCGATCTCTCCGCGCGCATGGCGGGATCCATCACGCATATCGATGCGCGGATCGGCTCCGAACTCTTCGGAGGCCACAGTGGTTGAACGGGCGCCAGTCTTGGACGGCACGGCCTATGCGCCGTTTGACCTCGCCCGTTACGACATGTCGGGAGAGCTCAGCGCGACAGAACTACAGGCGATCAAAGGCCGGTCAGCAAGAACCGATTTCGATCACCTGCTACTGATCACCCCGCGCCTCGTGGCACCGCTGTTGGCGGTTGCTGATCGAGGCGGCATCTCACCGCTGAACACCACCCAGGGCGTTGCCCGGATTCTCGCGATCGTTGATCGGCGTGGCCAACCCTATTGGAACTGGTCGAAGCCGAGTTGGCTGGCAATGCTGAACGAGGAAAGGCTAGCCCGCCCGTATCTGACCGCCATCGCATATCACCTCGGCGGCCTTAGAGATTTCAGGGAGATTGAGAAGTTTCGCCAATACAGCGTGTACGCCGCCGCAATCTTTGGTCGCTCGATCGTCGAGCAGCAGCATGAAAGACTGGCGACAACGCTCGCGGGGCTGGGATACTCGGCTCAAAATCTGGAGCTTCATTTGGCCAGCGTGCTTGGCAGCCTGATGCTGGAAAACGGCGATCCACGCCTCGATACGTTCAGCACCGACTTGCTGCAGCGCGGACAGGCAAGCCGCAACACGGCTGTCGCCGGGGCAGTGGGCAAGGTCTCGGCCGGGCTCGCCGCACTTGGGATCATCGAGCAACCCCTGCGGATGCGAAACTATGTCGGGTGGAAGGACAAAAGCGTCGACGGGGTGCCGCCTGAATGGGCGGCGTGGTGTCGGCGGTGGCGAGATACGTCCACGCTTCGGCCATCGACCCGCGAAACCAATTATGGGTTCATCCTTCGCATTGGCCTCTGGCTTGCTCGGGATCAACCACAGGTTGCGTCGCCCGAGGACTGGGATACTTCGGTATGCGCTGCCTTCATCGCCGCGCTAGACCGCTCAACGGTCGGAGAATGGCTGTTGGAATCAGCCCCAAGGCGCAACGCGATTACCCACGGCAAACCGATCGCTGCAAATTCCAAGCGCGTATTCCTGCATGCGATGCGGCGCTTTTTCATCGACCTTGAACTTTGGGGATGGGCGAAGCTCCGGTTCAGCCCGCGCTATCATCTGGCGACACCGTCGGCCGTCAGTTTCAACGCCGGCGTCAACCCACGTGTTATCGACGATGCCGCCTGGCTCAAGCTGATCTGGGCCAGCCTCAATCTCGAACGCGAGGATCTTCTCTCGGAAATCCACTATCCGCTCGCGCTGGTGCAGGCGATGGCGGTGATCTGGACGCACTGCGGTCTTCGGCAAAACGAGATCGCGCGCCTGGAACTGGGCTGTGTCCGAGCGCAGCTCGAAGATATTATCGCCGACGACGGGAGCAAGGTGGAGGCCGGCACGCTTTGCTACCTGGACGTTCCACCGAGCAAAACCTTCAAGGCCTACGTCAAGCCGGTCGCCATGGTCGTAAAGGAACGGATCGACGCCTGGATCGCCGAGCGGCCTTCCGAACAGGCGCCACTTATCGACCAGCGGACCGGCCAAACCGTTCGCTATCTGTTTCAGTTTCGAGGAAGGCGGGTGGGGACTTCGATGCTGAACGCCACCATCATTCCAATTCTTTGCGCCAAGGCCGGCGTCCCGATGGCGGACAGCCGCGGGCCGATCACCAGCCATCGCGGACGTGCCTCAGCCGTCACCGCGCTGGCGAACGTTCCAAAGGGAATGTCGCTCATCGAGTTGATGCAATGGTCGGGGCACAGCTCGCCGACTTCGACCATGCATTACATCCGGATCCGGCCGACACGGCTCGCAGCGTCGTTCGCCAAGGCCGACCACATGGCACACATGGTTTCCCTGCTCGTCGATCATGATGCGATATCCCGCAAGGGCAACGAGCCC
>JAAFIT010000447.1 GCA_013298745.1 Sphingomonadales bacterium | reverse complement strand
GGCGATGTCGAAACGCTCGCCGACCGCATCGCCGGCGCGCGCACCTGGACCTATATCGCGCATCACCCCGATTGGCTCGCCGATAGCGCGCTTTGGGCGGCGCGCACCCGCGAAGTCGAGGACCGGCTTTCGGACGCGTTGCACACCGCGCTCACCCAGCGCTTTGTCGATCGCCGGACGGCGGTGCTGCTGCGTGACCTGAAGGCGCGCGGCGATGATCAACGCGTCGAGATCGACCCCGACGGCGCGGTCGCTGTGGAAGGCGAAGTCATTGGACGGCTCGATGGCTTCCGCTTTACCGCCGACCCTCTGGCGCGCGCCGGCGAACAGCGGCTGTTGCTGGCGGCGGCCGAACGCGCACTAGTCAAGGAATTTGCCCGGCGCGCCGCCCAGTTGGCAGCGGCCGACGACGCGACGTTCAGCCTTGATTTCAGCGGGCGGATGCCGCCGCGGCTGTTGTGGAAGGGCGATCGCGTTGCCTCACTGCGCAAGGGCCGCGATGCGCTGGCACCGCGGATTGAACTTGATCGCTCGCTTTCGGCATTGACGGCAACCGATCGCCAGCAGGTGCTGGCGCGGCTCACCGCCTGGTTTGCGGCCGCATCGGCGCGTGAACTCGGCCCGCTGGTGACGTTGGCGGGCCTGCGCGAAAGCCTGTCGCCAGTGGCGCGCGGGCTGATCGTCCGGCTGGTCGAACGCCTGGGTGCCTTGCGCCGCAGCGAAGCCGACGAACAGGTGGTGGCGCTGACCCGCCAGGATCGCCAGGCAATGACTCGCGCCGGCGTGCGGCTGGGTGTCGAACATGTCTTTCTCCCGGCGCTGCTGCGGCCCGAGGCGACGCGCTGGCGGCTGGCGCTGTGGGCGATCTGGCACGATGTCGGCGAACTGCCGCCGCTGCCGGCGCCGGGGCGCGTCAGCATCGCGGTTGATGACCGGATGCCGGCAGGCTTCATCGAAGCGGCCGGCTTCTGGCGGATCGGCAGCGAGGCGGTTCGTATCGACATGGTCGATCGGCTGGCCCGCGCCATCCATGGCCGCCGGGAGGGCCGCGCGCCGTTCAGCGCCGATCCCAATTGGGCGGCGAGCGCCGGGCTGACGCGCGATGGGCTGGCAAGGCTGATGCGGGCGCTCGGCTATCGGCTGCAACTCGTCGACGGCGCGGCGCAATTCGCCTGGCGCGGCCAGCGGCGACCACCGTCTCAACAGGGGCCTGAAAGCGATGCGAGGACGCTTTCGGATTCGCCCTTTGCCATCCTCGCAGGCATGAAAGGAAGGTAGCATTTGGTCTACGGCGCAGCGCTCCGGCTCGATAAATGGCTGTGGTTTGCCAGGCTGGCAAAATCTCGCGGCGCCGCCCAGGACCTGTGTGAAAGCCGACGATTGCGCATTGATGGCCGGGTGATCGAGCGGGCGTCAGCGCTGGTGAGGGCCGGATCGGTGCTCAGCTTTCCCCGCGGTGACGAGGTTGTTGTCGTGCGTGTCGAAGGGCTTGCCGATCGTCGCGGCCCCTATGAAGACGCCCGCCATCTCTACACCGACCTGACCGGTCCCCGCGCGGACGCAGCGTCCGAGAATGGCTGGGGCCAGGCGATGGTTCAAAAACCGCCATTGACGCCGGCCTTGGCCTCGTTCTAGCAACAGCCTGCACAGTGGCGGGGGGCAGCCCGCCATGATCAATCACGGGCGGCGGCGTTCTGCCGTTCCGAAGGGGAGATACAATGGCCTACGTCGTCACCGAAGCCTGCATCAAGTGCAAGTACATGGATTGCGTCGAAGTGTGTCCGGTCGACTGCTTCTACGAAGGCGAAAACATGGTCGTCATCAACCCCAATGAATGCATCGATTGCGGCGTTTGCGAACCCGAGTGCCCGGCCGAAGCGATCCTGCCGGATACCGAAGGCGGCCTCGACAAGTGGATGGAACTGAACGCCACCTTCTCGGCGAAATGGCCCAACATCACCATGAAGGGCGCGACCCCGGATGATGCCGATTCCCACAAGGGCGAAGCCGGCAAGTTCGACAAGTATTTCTCGGAAAAGCCCGGCGACGCTTGACGCATATTCCATCGGCGGCTGACGCCTACGGATTTTCCGGGGCGTCGGCAGGCCTGTGCGCAGATGAGTAGAATTTCGACATTTTCTGTGCTATGACGTATCTGTGACGGTGCAAATCGTCGCATTCGCCGGTTCAATCGCCACATTCCCTCTGCCAGGACGGTATTGAACCATTGTCATATACAGGCAGGCGCCGGGGTTGACCCAAGGATTTGAACGCGCTGCACCGCCGCTTGCCCGCTCTATGCTGGCTCGGCTGGCGTGGCCTTTTCGTTCATTTCCTGCCACGCCGATGAAAGGAAAGACACTCCATGCCCATCGCCAAGCCGCTCGGCTTTGAAGTCGGGGACTATGTCGTTTACCCCAAGCATGGTGTTGGCCGCGTTGTCGAACTGCAACGCTCTGAAATTGCCGGCTCGGTTCTCGAGCTGTTCGTGCTGCGTTTCGAAAAGGAACGCATGACGCTGCGTGTTCCGATGAACAAGGCGGAAGCTGTTGGCATGCGCAAGTTGTCGAGCCAGGCCACGCTGACCGAAGCGCTGACCACGCTGAAGGGCAAGCCGCGCATCAAGCGCACCATGTGGTCGCGCCGCGCCCAGGAATATGAAGCCAAGATCAACTCGGGTGACCTGGTGTCGATCGCCGAGGTGGTGCGCGATCTGCACCGTGCCGAAGACCAGCCGGAACAGAGCTATTCGGAACGCCAGATCTACGAAGCCGCCATCGGCCGGCTGGCACGCGAACTCGCCGCGATGGAAAACATCGACGAACCGGCGGCGCAGCTGAAGATCGAACAGGTCCTCAAAGCCGCCTGAACCAACACAACGCGCG
>JAAFIT010000446.1 GCA_013298745.1 Sphingomonadales bacterium | reverse complement strand
ATGATAGCACTCGGGATGAGTGGGGAGATGAGGGGCAATGGACAAGATCGAAGCGACGAGCCTGACTCGCGCAGACCTTGCAGCCGCCGTGCAGGCGCAGATTGGCCTGTCGCGCACCGAATCGGCACAATTGGTCGAAACCGTGCTGGGTGAGATCAGCGATGAGCTGGTTGGCGGCAACAACGTCAAGATTTCATCATTCGGCAGCTTCGTGCTGCGCAGCAAGGGCCTGCGCATCGGCCGCAACCCTAAGACCGGCGTTGAAGTGCCGATCGAGCCGCGCACCGTGCTGACGTTCCGGCCCAGCCAGATCCTGCGCGACGCCATCAACAACGGCTCGGGCGGCTGAGCCAAGCATCATGGTAACGCCAAAACCCGACACCGCCTTTCGCACCATCAGCGAAGCCGCGGACGAAATTGGCGTGCCACAGCATGTGCTGCGATTCTGGGAAACCCGCTTCACCCAGTTGCAACCGCTGAAGCGCGGCGGCAACCGGCGCTATTATCGCCCCGCCGACATGGAGCTGTTGCGCACAATCCGCGCGTTGCTGCATGATCAGGGCCTGACGATCCGCGGCGCGCAACTTGCGCTGGCAAAAACCGGCAAGCCGGCAGGCAGCACGCCTGCCGAGCCGCTGGCTCCAGCGCCTGCGGTGCTGCTGGCGCCCCCATCACAGCAGATCGACCTCGCGCAATTGCGCGCCATTCGCGACCGGCTGCGCACCGCGCTTGCGGCCTGATCACTTCGCATGCGCAGTCTTGCCGTCTTCAGCGTCAAGGGCGGTGTCGGCAAATCGGCGCTTGCGGTCAATCTCGCTCATGCCGCCGCCACCCTGTCAGCGCGCCGCACCTTGTTGTGGGATCTCGATCCCCAAGGGGCCGCAACCTATACCCTCCGCCTCAAGCCGCGCCCCGATGCCTCGGCGCGCAAAGGCATAGCCGGCGGTGAGCTTCGCCCGCTGATCCAGGCATCGGATTTTCAGCGGCTCGATGTGCTGGCCGCCGACAAGTCTCTGCGCCATCTGGAAAAGCAGCTTGTCGAGGATGACAAGGCCAAGCGCCTCAAGAAGCTGATCAAGTCACTCGACAAGGATTATGATCGCGTCGTCCTCGATTGCCCGCCGGGGCTGACCGAGCTGGCCGACCAGGTGTTTCGGGCCGTCGATCTGCTCGTCGTGCCGATGTTGCCCTCGCCGCTGTCGGACCGGGCCTACGCCCAATTGCTCGATCACCTGGCGCGCTACCACAAGGGCTCGGCACCCACTGTCATGCCGGTGTTCACCATGGTCGATCGCCGCAAGGCGCTGCACCGCGATACCGTGGCACAGGCGCCGCTCCGCCCGGTCATCCCCTATGCCGCCGCCATCGAGGCCATGGCGGCCACCCGGTTGCCGGTGCTGGCCAAATCACGGACCGCGCCTGCAGCCCGCGCACTCGCCGGGCTGTGCACCGAGGTGGAGCGGGTGCTGACGACGCTCGGTTAAGACCGACCGCCTTATTCCGCCGCAACCCGACCCGGTGCAGCCTCGCTTGCCGGAAGGGTGCGCACTTCAGCGGCGCCGCGGCGTTGGCGCCAGCGGGCGCTGAGGCCTTCGATTCCGAGATAGACGACCGGCGTGATGAACAATGTCAGCACCTGGCTGACGACAAGACCGCCAAGGACGGCGACACCGAGCGGCTGACGCAGTTCCGCCCCTGCCCCCAACCCGAGCGCCAGCGGCAGCGCGGCGGCCATGGCGGCAAAGGTGGTCATCATGATCGGGCGGAAGCGCTTGGAGGCAGCTTCACGGATGGCGTGGACGGGTGTCCAGCCATTGGTGCGCTGTCCGGCAAGGGCAAAGTCGATCATCATGATGGCGTTTTTCTTGACGATGCCAATCAACAGCACGACGCCGATGATGCCGATGACATCCAATGGCATGTTGAAGATCCACAGGAACGCCACAGCGCCGATACCGGCGGCGGGCAGGCCCGAAAGAATGGTGATCGGGTGCACAAAGCTTTCGTACAGCACGCCGAGCACGATGTAGATCACGATGATCGCAGCGAGGAACAGGAGCGGCATCGATTGCGTCGACGCGCCGAATTGCTGGGCATTGCCGCCAAAGGCGCCGCTGATCGATTCCGGCTGGTTGAGTTCGGCGGCAGCGGCATCAATCAGCGGTTTGGCCTGTGACAACGCAACATTCTTGGCGAGGTTGAACGACAGCGTCACCGCCGGCAACTGGCTCTGGTGCGCCACCACCGTCGGCGCGCCCTGAATGACCGGCCTGACGACCGCCGAAAGCGGCACCAATTGCCCGGGCGTGCCGGCATTGCCGCTGGCGCGCACAGTCAGCATGCCGATGCCGTCGGGCGTCATCTGCTGGCTCGGATCGATCTCGAGGATGACCTGATAGTCTTCGGCATCGGTGTAGATCGTCGAAATCTGGGCGTTGCCATACGCCGAATACAGCGCCTGGCGGATCGAAGCGACCGGTACACCCAACCGGCTGGCGGCGTCACGATCGATTTCGATCATCACTTCGCGGGCGCCCTTCTGATAATCCGAAGAGACATCTTCAAAGCCCGGGGTCGCGCGCAGCCGCGCCTCGAGCTTGGGCGCAAAGGCATAAAGCGCCTCCTTGTCCACTGACGACAGCGTGTACTGATAATTGGACGAGGATTGCCGGCCACCCATCTGCAGATTCTGCGGAATATTAGGGAACGCCGAAATGCCGGGGATGCCGGAGAGCTTTTTGCGCAACCGCGCCTGCACGTCTTCGGCCGAATCGCGCTCGGATCGCGGCTTCAGTGGCGCGAACATGCGGCCGGTGTTGCTGCTGCCGCCACCGCCACCGCCGCCGAGAAAGCTGTTGACCCGCGCCACGGCCGGATCGGCAAGCACGATCTTAGCGATCGCATCCTGCTTCTTGAGCATTTCCTCATAGCCG
>JAAFIT010000445.1 GCA_013298745.1 Sphingomonadales bacterium | reverse complement strand
GCGTTTCGGCGCGCCGCGCATCATCTTCGGCGTCGAACCCCCGCGCCGACGTCCCTTTCATCGGCCGCGCCAGCAGATTTCGCCCGTCGAGACGGAAGAACAGCTCCGGCGAAAAGCTCAAAATCCACAGCGATCCCGTGAAAACCAGCGCGCCATAGGGCGCGCGCGCGCTGGCACGCAGGCGATTGTAGAGGTGGATCGGGTGGCCACCGACCGAAACCGCGGCATTGAAGGTGAGATTGGCCTGATAAATGTCCCCGGCCGCGATCAATTCCTGCACGCGGGCAAGCTTTTCAGTATAGGCGGCGGCGCTCAGCCCCGGAACAACCGCACCGATCTGCGCCGGGCCATCGCCAAGCAGCGCCGCGGCATCGACATCGGCCTCGCTTTCGAACCGCCCGAACCACAGCAATGGCTCGCCCGGCGGCGGTTGGCGCGGCGACAGCGCCGCCTCCAGCGCATAACCCGCCTCGAATCCGATGAACCCAGCCCAGGGGCCGGGCGCGTTCAGCCGCGCCAGCGCCCCGGCAACCGCCCCCGGCACCTCGGCAACAACCGCTTCGACCAAGCCGGTGAACAGCCGCGCCGTGCCCGTGGCCACATCATCGAGCAGGACAAAGGGCCGGGTGCCATCGAACATTCAGCGCTGATAGCCGCCGCCGGCCCCGACAAAAAGGGGGCGGACTGTCGCCAGCCCGCCCCTTTCCGTTGCGAAATGCCGCGAATTCAGGCGGCGATTGCCATCCGGCGGCGACGCATCACCGCGCCGGTCAGGCCGAAACCGGCGATCAGCATCGCCCAACTGGCGGGTTCCGGCACCACCGTGAAGGTGCCGAATGTAGTTAGGAAAACGGACGGGTCGCCAAGGTTGCCCACGAAAAAGGTGTTGGGCGACAACGAAACAAGCCCCACGCCGGTGATCACCCTGGTGCCGGCCGCATTCGTCCCGGTAAAGAAAACCTCGGGACCTTGCGGAAGGCCTAAAGTGATGAAGGGAGCGGGTGAGAAAGTTGGCATATAATCGGCAAGCGTCCACGTCTCGCTACCGATCGATAGCGACAACGCACTGCCGGGCGCTTTAAGATCGAAGCTGTTGGGCATCCAAACGGCCGCTATTGCAGTGTCGTCAAAGGTCACCGAAAGCGACAGCGGGTCGGTGTTGGTCCAGGTCGATCCTTGCCCGAAACCGACCCAGGCGCCGATGAAATTCACCGTCCGCAGCGCCGCCGATGCCGGGGTCGCTGTTGCCCCCGCGAGCGCCGCCGCAGCAATCACCAATGACTTGAAGTTCATCTCATTACACCCCGGTAGTGATCAGACTTCCAACGCTCTACCTGCCGGAATACACCGTTTCAAGCGGCGTTCCGGGGTTTTTTGCGGTCAAACGCGCGTCAGACCAGCACGCGTTCCGGCAAGCCAACGCTGTCCAGCGGCGTGTTGCGGTCGATTTCGAGCAGGGTTTTGAGCAAGCCATCGCGCAGATCATAGACCCAGCCATGCAGCATCAAATCGCGTCCTTCTGCCCAGGCTGCCCGCACCGGCGCGGTGGCGGCAACACTGAGCAGTTGATCGCGAACATTGCATTCGACCAAACGGTTCACTTGCGCCGTTTCATCAGGCATCGCGTCGATCTCGCTGGAATGATCGCAATAGACATTGCGGGCATGCGACAGCCAATTCCCCAGCGGGCCTTCTGTGGGCGCGCCGGCGAACGCCGCCTTGATGCCGCCGCAGCCATAATGGCCGCACACGACAATCCGGTCGATTTTCAGCACGCCAATGGCAAAATCGATCACCGCCATCAGATTGGGGTCGTCATGCCGCACCAGATTGGCGATGTTGCGGTGGATGAACAGCCCGCCAGGTAGAGCCTGGGTGAAGTGATCGGGCGCCACCCGGCTGTCGGAACAGCCGATCCACAGGAACACCGGTTTCTGATCGGCGACATGGCGGCTGAAAAACTGCGGGTCCTCCGCCACTTGTTCCATCGCCCAAGCGCGATTGTGGAGCATCAACTGCTTGACTTCATGCATCGTACATCCCTCAGGTCGCCCGGGCGCGCGTCAACGGCGCCTTGATCAGCGGCGCCACCCGCCCGCGCGGATCGCCCTTCACCACCACATGCAGATTGCGGAACGGCGCGCTCTTGATGAAGGAATTGATGATATCAATGCCATCAAGATCGACATAATTGGTGTTCGACAGGTCGATCAGCACGGTATGATCGTTTGGAATCCGTGCCAAAGCCGCCTGCAACTGCGGTTTGTGGATGAAATACAGGCTGCGCCGCACCCGCACCATCACCGCTTCATCGGTTTCGACATAGGTGATCACGTCGCCAACGCTGCGCCAGATGACGAAGGCCAGCCCAATCAACAGCCCGATCATGATGCCGATCAGCAGATCGGTGAGCAAAATCGCCACAACCGTCACCGTGAACGGGATGAATTGCGTCATCCCCTGCGCCCAGCGATCGAAGAACAGCTTGGGCTTGGCGAGCTTGTAGCCGGTGGCGATCAGCACCGCCGCCAGCGCCGACAGCGGGATGAGGTTGAGAACAAAGGGAATTAGCGCGACGCTGAGCAGCAGCCAAACCGAATGGAGGATGGTCGATAACCGTGAATCGGCGCCTGCATCGACATTCGCCGAACTGCGCACGATCACCGATGTGACGGGAATCCCGCCAAGCAGCCCCGAAACGATGTTGCCAGAGCCTTGCGCCAGCAACTCGCGGTTCTTGTCGGTCACCCGGCGCTTGGGATCGAGTTCGTCGACAGCGGTGACACTGAGCAGCGATTCAAGGCTGGCAACGATCGCCAGAGTCAGCGCCGTCGTCCACACCACGCTGTTCGAAATGGCGCCGAAATCGGGCAGCCGGAACAGCGAAAAGAACGCTGCCGGGGTCTCCGAAACCGCGACATTGACCAGATGCGAAGGCGCC
>JAAFIT010000444.1 GCA_013298745.1 Sphingomonadales bacterium | reverse complement strand
CGCGGACAGCAGTACCAGAAAAACCGGATCGATGCCCGGCTGCAACAACCCAAGACCGGCCGCGAGGCGCAGCCGCAAATAGCCATCAGGGTTGCCGGTCGGGCGCAACAGAAACCTCCTGGACCGGCGGCTGCTCGCCGCCGTCTGCTGGATGTTCCGCCCCTGATCGACCGGGGTTGCTGCTGAACCGGTTCAGTCGATGGAGGGAATATCGCCGGGTGCAACGGTTTTGGCAAGGTGGACGAGCGACTTGATCGCCAGAGCCTTCATTTGCGGCATCTGGGGCTCCCAGGCCTTGCCATAACCGCCGAAAATCGTCGTGCCTTCCATCGACGCGCTGATGAAGCGCGCCACCGCATCGACCTCGGCGGGCGACAGGGCCGGATTGAGCGGCGCGATGGCGCTGGCGATCTGGGCATGGGCGCTGCGATAAAAGGCGGCGACACGCTCGGCGACAAATTCATTGTGGTTCGCCAGTGCCCAAAGCTCGGTGAACAACCGTGTCGTCCGCATCGTGCCGATATCATCGAGGCAAATTTCGATCATAATCGTCAGCTGCGTTTCGGGATCGATGCCCGGCTGGCGCGCCGAATCGTCAAGCGTGCGTTCGTAGTAATCGAGCAAATCGTCGAGCAGCAGCTGGATCAGCATCTCCTTCCGGGCGAAATGATAGCTGAGATTGCCGACCTTCATGTCGCAACGCGCGGCGATCCGCCGGAGGGTGAAAGCCCCTGCCCCTTCCTCGATCAGCACATCGAGTGCTGCCTTGAGGATGAGATCAACCGTTTCGGCGCCGCGCGTGTAGATGCCAGGGCGCGTATAGGCTGTGCCGGACTCGCTGTCGGGCTTGATCGTCGGCATCGCGTTTCCTTCCCCTGCCACCTCGGTGCTGCCGGTCTGGCGCCAGCCTGCCGGATGGCTCTTGACGAAAGCTTGAAGCGTGTCCAGTATTTTGGCAACGCTTCATGCAAACAAGTAATTGATAAAAAAGCCAGCAAGGATTGCAAGTTTCTAAGTTTATTAGGGTTTAAAGATTGATTGGAAGGACCGAGTTTGTTCAATATTGATTTCGCTTCCGGCAATAAGTTCCGTTCCGGCCTAGTGGCGCGTATCATTTATGGTGGTTCAAACAGCGCGCCAAACCGCTCTGCTTCTCAGGCGCTGTCGCTGTCGGTGGCGCTTTGGTTTGTTGCAGGGTGGCACAATGCGGCGGCCGCCGATCCCAAATCGAGCTATTTGACGCGCTGTTCAATGTGCCACCAGTCCAACGCCCAGGGTCTGCCGGGACAGTTTCCGCAACTCGCCGGACGGTCGGCGCAGATCGCCCAGACCGCCGAGGGCCGCCGCTATCTGGTGCGCGTCGCGCTGTGGGGCATCTATGGCCCGATCGATGTCAACGGTACGCCGATCAACGGCCTCATGCCCGGCGTCGCAGGTGCCAGCGATGCCGAGATCAGCGATGTGCTCAACCATGTCATCAGCATTGGCAAGCCCGCCAAGCCGGCAAAGCCCTTCAAGCCGGCGGACGTCGCCGCGGTGCGTGCCGAAGGCAAGGTTTCGGGCACCGACAATGCCGCGCTGCGCAAGACGTTGGTCGCATCGGGTGTGATCAAATGACCGGGCGCAGGTCCCGAGGAACCTCGGGATAGGCGCTGGCAACACTGCCAAGCGCCTCGGCGAGTGGTTCCAGCCAGACTTCGAAATGCTTCCACTGGTCAATGCCATCGGTGAAGATCGGTTGGCGCACCTGTTCGGAACTGGCGGTGCGAACGGCACGGTCATTGTTGTAGAATTCGAGGCACGCAGGCTCGAACGGCAGGCCGAGATGATCGAGCAACCGACGAATTTCGGCTTCGGTATTTGCGACCATATTTTCATAGATGACACGGTGAACAGCGCCCGGCGCTGCGGCGTCATAGCCCGCCATCAGGCTGACATAATCCCGATAATAGCGACCAATTTCAATCAGATCGTAGGAAAAGGTCTGTCCGCGTGCGAAGTGTTGCTTCCAACCGGAAAAACAGCATGACATCGGGTGACGCCGTGCATCGATGATCCGGGCATTGGGCAGGATCAGCTTGATCAGCCCGACATGCTGCCAATTGTTGGGCATCTTGTCGATGAAATGCGGCCGGTCGGTCTGGCGGTGAATACGGGTGCGATCGAGATACTCCTCGCCCAGCCGCAGGCGATCGGCGGGCGTCAAAGAAGTCACCATGGCGCGAAAATCCGGGAAATCGCCCTCGTCCACCCGCGCCTGCAGGCGGCTGGCGATCATCATCATCTCGGGCAATTCCATCGTGCCTTCGACCTGGCTATGGCTGGCGAGGATCTGCTCGACAAGCGTTGATCCTGCGCGCGGCAGGCCGACGATGAAGATCGGATCCGGCGCCGGACAGCCACCGGGGCCGCACGCCGCGATGAAGGCGCTGGTGAACAATTGCGCGGTGGTGGCGACTTCGGCCGAAAAGGCGTCGGCATCGTGGCGGATCATCGTGCGGCGCAGGCGATTTCCCTGGTCGTAATGGCGGAAGGCAGCGGCGTGATCGCCGGCGTCCTCAAAGGCCTTGCCGAGCGAGAAATGCAGGTGAAACACATCCTCGTCGGCGGTCGCGCCGCCCGGCGCCAGCGCTTGCTGCATGGTGGCGATGTCCGCGGCGCCCAGCTTGACGGTCTTCAGGTTTGCAAGGCTCCACCACGCCTCGCCCATCGTCGGCTGGCGCGTTACCGCCTCGCGATAGGCGGTGACCGCTGCGGCCTGATCGCCAAGCGTCTTGAGAACATGGCCGAGATTTTGCCAGATCAGGGGCTGATCGGGCTGGCGGGCAAGAAGTCGCCGGTAAATGTCGCGGGCGCTTTCCTGATCGCCAAGGCGAACGAGCACCGATGCCTTGATCAGATCATAGCCAGGGCTCCTGACCGGCGAGGCGCCGAGCGTTTCGGCATGCGCCAG
>JAAFIT010000443.1 GCA_013298745.1 Sphingomonadales bacterium | reverse complement strand
TTCTGCGCCATGAGTGGATTCCCCGTGTGCTATGCGCTCAAGTGGCGCTGTTGTCAGTATCGCCGGCCTTGGGTGCCTGCGGCGCAGCCGCGAGCGACTTGAGCAGGGTCGGGTCGTTGAGCACCTTCGCTATGAGTTCTTCCGCGCCGGTCTTGCCGTCCATGTAGGTCAGCAGGTTATTCAGCTGGGTGCGCGCATCAAGCAGTTGCGAGAGTGCGTCGACCTTCTTGGCGATGGCGCCGGGCGAGAAGTCGTCCATGCTCTCGAAGGTGATATCCACGGCCATGTTGCCTTCGCCGGTCAGCGTGTTGGGCACGGTGAACGCGACGCGCGGCTTGATCGCCTTCATGCGGTCATCGAAGTTGTCGATGTCGATCTCGAGGAACTTGCGGTCGGCGACAGCCGGCAGGTCTTCGACCGGCTTGCCGGCGAGATCGGCCATGACACCCATGACGAACGGGATCTGGACCTTCTTGTCCGAACCGTAGACCTCGACGTCGTATTCGATCTGCACGCGCGGCGCCCGGTTGCGGCCAATGAACTTCTGCGCGCTGCTCTTGTTGGTGCGGGTGTATTTGGAACCGGTCATCTGCGCAATCTCCTGGAATTCACCACAGTTCTATCGGGTCTGCATGCAGCACGGGCAAGCGCGGACTGCCGAGGGACGGGCCGGCGACCTGATGGCAGCCAGGCCGGGCATTGGAAGGTCAATTTGCGGTCCTGACGCCAACGGGATCATGGTCAGCTCCGGTTCGTGCCGGCCAGCAGCTCGGCCTGAGCCAGGCCGTCGGGCGCGAGTTCGCGCAGGATCTGCAGGAAATCCATGCCGATCAGGCCACGCGCGCGCCGGATCAGCAGCGGCGCCGGGTTGGCCGGCTCGGTTTCCTCGAGGAATTTGCACACGGCGTCGAGCATCTGCACAGCATCCTGGCGCGTCAGCGCGCGGCGTGGCACACCGTCTCCCGCGACGGCACCAGCGGACGCGGATACGGCGTCCGTCAGCGGCATCGCGGTGTCGTCGGTCGCCGTCGAAACATCACCGGCGGCAGCCTTGCGTTGCAGGTGCGGCGGATAGACCTGATCGATCCAGGCCGTCAGCAGTTGCAGGTCCGGCGCCTCACTCGCACCCATCTGCTCGCGGCAGAAGCCGTCGAGCGCGTGAGCCGCTGCGCGCAGCTCAAGCAGCGCCGCCAGGTGCGGATTGCCGTGGCTTATCTCTTCCTGCAGCAGGGGTTCGATCTGATGGCGCGCAATCGGCGCGCTGCCGGCAGCATCGCGACCGGCGGCAACTTTTTCCAGAATTCCCAGTTCCAGCGAGCCCATCTGACGCGTCGGCAATGCTGTCGCGCGCAGATCGCCGAGCAGCCCCCGGGCGGCAGCCAGGCCGCTGAGCGCGTTGCCGCGCGGCAGCGGATCGTCCTCGCCGTCGACGGTGAGTGCCGGATAGGCCTCCGCCCAGTGGCGCAGCGCCAGCTCGAGGGTGAGCTTGATGCCCTCGGCCGCACCGGTGAGTCCGTGCTTGCGCGTCAGCGCACGTGCGATGAAGACAGTGAGGCGAAAGTCCTTGCTGCGGCCAAGCAGACTGCTGGCCTGGCGCAACACCAGCGACCAGTCCGGCCCTTCGGCCGGAATGACGGTGTCGCCGTATTGACGCTCGGGCTGACCCTCGACGCTGCGCTCCAGCGTCAGGTAGTCCGCGTCGTAGTCGAGTTCGGTCCCGCAGACGCGATCGGCGTCTACCGGGGCGAGCAGCGATTCGACATCGATAAAGCTCATCTTGACCCCTGTTCTCGTGCCGCCGCGCGGCGGCGAAGCCGCGCAGCGGTCTAGCGACCGCTGCTACTGCGCATTTTTCGCATTCTTGAATTGCGGACCCCAGAGCGGATGGTTGTGCTCCGCCGCCGTGAGATCAAAATCCGGGTTCAGCTGCAAGGCGCGCTCGAACGACTGGCGGCAGAGCGCCGGCCGTTCGCTGACGCAATAGGTGAACGCAAGATGCTTGAGTGCATCGGTCTTGATCCGGTCGCTGGCGGCCCAGATGTCGGGCGACAGCAGCGTGGCCTCGGCCTGGGCATAGGAACCGGCCTCGTATTCACCAATCCCCTTGGCGAGCATTTCCTGGCCGCGCACCTCGGCCTGCTGGCGAGCCACCTCAGCCGGATCCGGCGGCGGCGGCGGCGCAGGTTTGGGCTTGTTCGCTGCGCAGGCGCCGAGAAAAGCCGCGAATGCCAGCACCAGTCCGAGCCTGGTGACGCGGCGGAACGAATCGACGAAATCCTTGGTGACCACTGACGTTCCCCTGTTCGATGTCATTGTGTTGATCGACGCCTCGCCGATCAGTCGGTCGACTGACCCGCCATTCTCACGCCGTCGCCTCGTCACGACCGATCGTGCCTTCTGCCCACCGCAATGACGCAGCGGCTTGCCGGCAGGTTCACCGGCTGGGTCGTACTGACAGGTGCCCCCGACATCCTGTTCCGCTACCGGCAGAAACGGTCGAGCCAAATTACTGGGCAGCTCCGCCTCCGGCAGGCTGAAAGCGATGCTCGATCGCGGCCGGCTGACCTGCCGTCACGGTGAGCTGGCGGCGCAGCGACTGCAGGCCCGGGTTGCGCAGTTCCACGTTGTAGGTGCCGGGTTCGAGCTGGAGGAAACGCATCGGCGGGCTTACCCCCTTGAGGCTCCCGTTGATCCACACTTCTCCCCAGGGCTGGACGCTGAGTTTGACATTTCCCGTTGTCGCCGATGTGGCCTTGGCTTCGCGCTTGGGGCGACCGGTGTTTTCACGCGGACGGCTGGAGACCTCGTCGCTGCGCGGCGACGCGTTGCTGGTCAGATCGACGGTCCTGACTGTGTCGACGCTCGCGACCGCAACCGGCGGGGTCGACGGCACAGGTGGCGGGGTTTCGACGACAGCAGGCGGCGGGGTGACGGCAGGCGCGATGGTCTGGCCTG
>JAAFIT010000442.1 GCA_013298745.1 Sphingomonadales bacterium | reverse complement strand
TGGCGCCGATCAGCGCCAGTCCGCCGAGGAGACGAATCAATAGCGGCCGAGTGCGCGGCCAGAACAGGTCATCCCAGGCATTATCCATGATCTGCTTGGGCGCGGTATAGCCCGGCGGCATCGGCAGCACCTGATCGGCCTTGGCATAGGCGGCATAGGCGGCCTGCATGCGGCGGAAGGCGAAGGGGCGGGCGCGGCGCAGATCGGTGGTTTCGCCAGGGTCGCGGACGATATCGAACAAATGCCATTCGCCGTCGCCATAGGGCGGCAGGTTCTTGACCAGCTTCAGATCGCCCTGCCAAAGCACGGCATTGCCCGAGAGCTCATAGCCCAGTGGTTCATCGGGTGCGCGCACGCCGGTACTGCCGCCGCGCAGCATCGGCGCCAGGCTGTGGCCGGTGATCGGCGCCTTGCCGGGAACTGCAACCGAGGCGACGCCGGCGAACTGCAGCAGCGTCGGCGTCACGTCGCTGACATGGGCAAATCCGCTGGCAACCGCGCCCTTGGTAATCGCCGGATTGCCCGGCCAGCTGATGATCAGTGGCACCCGCAAGCCGCCTTCGCTGGCGGTAAACTTGTAACCGCGCAAGGGCGAAGCAGCGGCGCTCGCCCAGCCGGCGCCGATGGCGGTCAACGAGCCACGGCGGCCCTGATTGTCGGTGCTCTGGTCGTAAAGCGCGATGGCATTGGCGCGCGGCAGATCGGCGACCATCGGGTCGGTGGCTTCGGGCCCATTGTCGGACAGGAAAACAAAAACGGTGTTTTCATATTGTCCGGTCGCCTTCAGATGCGCGACGAGCCGGCCGACCTCGCGGTCCATGGCTGTCGCCATGGCACCATAGGCTTCCATCGCACCGCGTCGCTGCGCCTGTTCGGCGGGCATCAGGCCGTTCCAGTCGCGCGTGGAGCGCATCGTCACCATCGCCACGCCCGGCGGCATGATGCCCTTGGCGATCGCCCCGGCCCAGCGCGCATCGCGCAGCTGTGTCCAGCCGGCGTCGTAGCGGCCGCGATTGCGCGCCAGATCGTCGTCGGGCGCCTGCACCGGAATATGGTTGGCAAGGAAGTTGATCGAAGCGAGAAACGGCTTCGATTGGTCGCCGCGGCCGAGATATTCGATCATCTTTTCGACAACGAAGCGCGACGAATAGAAATCCTCGGGCAGGTCAGCGGGCTTGCCGTCCTCGGTCCAATCGGCCTGTTCGTAAAGCAGCAGATTGGGTTTGTTCTCGAAATTGTCGGCGCCCGATTGCGACAGTGCAAAGGCATGATCATAGCCACGCGAGGTCGGCAGATTGGGCAGCGTGTGGCCCAGATGCCATTTGCCGGTCAGGAAGGTGCGATAGCCGGCACCGCGCAGCCGTTCAGCGATGGTGACGACATTGTTGTTGAACACCGCGTCATAGCCCGGCTTGCCCAGGTGCGCCGGCGGAATGGTTTCGGGCATGTTGCCCAATCCGGCGCGATGGCTCGAAACGCCGGTCTGCAGCATCGCGCGGGTGGGGGCGCAACTGCCGGCGACATGGAAATTGGAAAAGCGCACGCCATTGGCGGCGAGCGCATCGATATTGGGCGTCGCCATTTCGCCGCCAAAGGCGCCGACATCGGTAAAGCCCCAATCATCGGCGAGCAGGATAACGATATTTGGCCGCGCCGGAGCCGAAACCGGCGCCGAAGTCGGCGCGGCGGCAGTAGCGAGCAACAGCGCGGCAAGGGCCAGCCGCTGTTTCATCCCTGCAGCGGCACGAGGCAGCCGGTTTCGGCGAGCAGCGGCGTCAGCGATGCACGCGCGGCGTCGGGGAGCGCGGCAAAGCGGCTGCGCAATTCGGCAAGGCATTTGGCCTGATATTTGAACGTGCCTTGGGCAAACGGGCGACCCATGGCGGTGAAGCTGAACGTCTCGGCGCCGGCTTCCAGTGCCGCCGCATTGGCCAGCAGGAACGGGAAATAGACGGCGCCGATAATGCCAAGCAGCGTCGTGACGATCGGCGCCAGCGGCGCGTCGGCGGCATCCCAGTCGCCATCGATGCCCGACATATCGTCAATATGGAGCAGCCAGCGCAGCGTATACGGATAGTCCTCGCGCAGCATCGTCTCGGGTGTCGGATCGACGCCGAGCTGCGAAATCTGACCATACAGCCCGAACTCCGCCAGCGACGGACGCGTGCCGAACAGGCAATGCCGGTCGGTGACATGATGCTCCAGCGCCGCCAGCACGGCGCGGGTGGAAGCTTCGATCAGCGGGAAGTTTTCCTCGGTGCAGCCGACGATGCCCATGCGGCCGACCTGGCGCGCGCGGAACATTTCGGCGCCGGCCTGGGATTGCGCAACGCCGCCCCCCTTCATCTGGTCGAACGCCAGCCAGCGGCTCATCTGGATCTGATCGACCTCGCGCAGCCAGCGATAGCCGAACATCGCCTTGGTCATCCATTCATCGCCGAAATCCTCGATCAAATGCGCGAGGAAGGCGCGCGCCGGATCGGGCGGGACGATGCTGCGGTCCGGATGACGCGTTTCGAGATCATAGATCAGCGGCGTTGAATCATTGGCAAAGCTGCCATCCGGATATTCGATGATCGGGATGACCGGCGCCTTGACCTTGCCGTGCGTCGCCGCCATCGCGCCGCCGCCGTGAATCCACAGCATCGGCAGGCGGCGATAGCGCAGCACGGCGCGCATCTTCATCGAATAGGGCGAGCCGAGCGCGCCATAGATCTTGTACGGGGTGTCGGTCACAGTAATTTCCCCTTTGTTATGTCGCTGCTGCCGGCGGGCAGCGTGAAGATCATGCCATCTTCACCAACGGTGATCGGCCCGCTGAAATGCTGAGGGGCGTCACCCAGAAATGCCGGATAGGCGAATTTGATCGGCAGTGGCGGCACGATATGGTTGAGCAGCAACTGCTTGACGCCTGCGGCCTTGGCAGCATCGGCGGCTTGCTCTGGGCTGGTGTGA
>JAAFIT010000441.1 GCA_013298745.1 Sphingomonadales bacterium | reverse complement strand
CTGATGCTGCGGTCGCGCCTGGCGCTGATCGGCATTGCCACGCTGCTGCTGCTGTCGGGTATCGCCGCCGTCACCTCTGCCACCCAGATGGCCACGGCGGCGCGAGCGCGCGCCGCCGCCCAGATCGCCACTGACGCGCAGTTCAAGGGCCAGCCCGATCGCCATCCGCACCGGATGGTGCATTATGGCACCTATGCTATCCGTCCGGTCGGTCCGCTGGCGGCGTTCGATTCCGGTGTCGATGCCTTCACCGGCACCTTGCTGTTCCTCGAAGGCCATCGCCAGAACAGCGCGACCTTCGGCGCGGCGCGCGAATCGTCCGATCTGGTGCGCTTCGGCCAGCTTACCCCGGCCTTTGTGCTGCAGACATTGGCACCGCTGCTGCTGGTGTTTCTGGGCTTTGCCAGCGTTGCCCGCGAGCGCGAGAACGGCACGCTCCGCACCCTGTCCGCGCACGGCGCCAATGCCGGCGGCATCCTGGCGGGCAAGGTGCTGGCGCTGGCGGCCGTTGCCCTGCTGGCGCTGCTGCCGGCGCTTGTCGCGCTCGGTTGGGCCAGCATCGGCCATGCGGGCGAAGGCGGCATCGCAGCGCTGACGGCGCTCGCCTATGCCATCTATCTGCTGGTCTGGGTTGTCGGCATTGTCGCTGTTTCGGCGTTGGCGCGCGGCTCGCAAGGCGCGCTGGTGACGCTGATCACCGCCTGGGCGATCATTGTCGTCCTCGTCCCCCGCGCCGCCGCCGGCTGGGCAGGCGTTTCGGATCCCTTGCCGAGCCGGGTTGATACCGAACTCGCCATCGCGGCCGATCTGCGGCGGATCGGCGACGCCCATAATCCCAACGACCCGCATTTCGCCGCGTTCAAGGCCGCGCTGCTCAAGAAATATGGCGTCACCCGCACCGAAGACCTTCCCTTCAACTATCGCGGCGTTCTCGGGCAGGAAGGCGAACGCCTGACCTCGCAACTGTTCAAGACCTATGCCGCGCGCACCGATGCCATCCAGATGGCACAATCGGCGCAATTGGCGCGCTTCGGCCTGTTCAGCCCGGCGCTGGCCGTGCGCCGTGTCTCGATGGTTGGCGCCGCCACCGATCTGCACACCCATCTCGCCTTCATGACCGCGGCCGAAGCCTATCGCTATGCCATGGTGCAGCGGCTCAACGGCCTGCAGGCGAGCGCGGTGCGCAGCGCCGATGACGCTGCCCGCAGCAAGGACCCGATTGCCGACCGGCGGACGCGGATCTCGGCGGATTTCTGGAAGACCATCCCCGATTTCCACTTCGCAGCGCCAGCCCCCGCGACGCGCGCCACGATCATGGCGCCGGCGCTTCTGCAACTGGTGGTCTGGTTGGCGGCGGCGACCGGCCTGCTCGCACTCGCCGCCCGTCGCCTGCAGGGGCATGGCGCGTGAGCGACCTTGCCCGTGAAGCCTGGCTGCTGGGCCGCAGCCGCGCCGCGCTGGCCGCATTGCTGCTGCTGGCGCTGTGTGCCGCTGCCGCCGTTGCCCTCGGCCTCGCCAGTGTTGCGCGTGATCGCGCCGCCATCGATCGGATGCTGGCACGCCAGCCAACCGAGACGGCTGCGCTCAAGGCGTTCGTCACCGATCCCGGCGATGCCGCCTATTATGGCCTGCAGCCGACCTGGGACGCCCCTTCGGATCTTGCCTTTGCCGCACTCGGCGGCCGCGACATCGCCCCGGCCATGCTGCGCGTTCGTGCCCTCGCGCTTGAAGGCCAGATCTACGAGAATGAAGCCGCCAACCCCGAACTGGCGCTGCCGGGCCGTTTCGATCTCGCGTTTGTGGCGGTCTATCTGGCGCCTCTGGTGCTGATCGCGCTGCTCCATGACCTGTGGTCGGGTGAGCGTGAAGCTGGCCGCCTTTACGCCTTGTCGGCGCTGCCCCACGCCCGCCGCCGGCTGTGGGTGCCGCGCATCGCGGTCAGAGTGGCCGGGGTGCTGGCGGCCTTGCTGATCCCGTTCGCAATCGGCGCGCTGGCCTCTGGCACCACGCTGCCGCGCGGGCTGGTCTTTGCCGGGTTGATCACGCTGGTCATCCTTTTCTGGACGCTGGTCATCCTCGCCGTCGCCCGCCGTGGCACGCTGTCGGCGGTCAATGCCGCAACCCTGGCGGCGCTGTGGTTCGCGCTGACGCTGGTGGTGCCCGCCGCCGCCAATCTTGCCATCAATGCCGCTGTCCCCGTCCCCGATGGTGCTGCGCTCGCCCGCGAGAACCGCGAGGAGGTCCACGCCGGCTGGGACCGGCCAAAGGCCACGACGATGCAGCGCTTTCTGGCACTTTACCCCGAACTGGCGCCGCATGGCGCGGTGCCGCCAACCTTCAGCTGGAAATGGTATTACGCCTTCCAGCATCTGGGTGACGAACATGTGGCGGCGGAATCGCACGCCTATCACGCTGGCGTGGCCCGTCGTGCCGAACTGGCGCGTGCTGTCGGATGGTTGCTGCCCCCCGCCGGCCTTGCCCAGGCGATGGCGGCCATGGCCGGAACCGACGTGACGGCCCAACTCGCCTATCAACAGCGCATCCGTGCCTATCACACCCGGTTGCGCGGCTTTTATTATGGCTTCCTGTTCAGCGACAAACCCTTTGGTCCGGGCGACCTCGAGGCCGTGCCACGCTTCGATCCGGACAAGGGCTAGTCCCGGTCGCCGCGGTCATCGAGGCCGCTTCATAACACGCCGACACGGCGACCAAAGTCGATGATCAGATCGGCGTGCTGCGCCGGCGCTTCCTCATGCGCGAGATGGCCGAGGCCGGGCAGGATCAGCGCTTCGCCCGCCGGCAGGCGCGGCGCGACCTTCTTCGAAACCGACGCCGGGATCGTCGCGTCGCGCTCACCATGCGCCAGCAGGATCGGCAGATCGAGCGTCGGCAGCGCCGCTTCGAGCGGATGCAAGTCCCAATTGGCCATCAACGCCAGCGCCCCGCCGATATGGCCC
>JAAFIT010000440.1 GCA_013298745.1 Sphingomonadales bacterium | reverse complement strand
GCGGTGGCGGTCCATCACCGACAACAGAAACGCCGGCTCCGACTGATCGAACCCGGCCTGGCCGCGCTTCTTGCGCATGAAATCGGCGGTCATGGCGCGATCCCAGGCGCGCTGCGCCTCATCGAAGACCACGACATGTTCGGACGGGTGCCGTACCGGATCGAGATATTCGTCACGGAAGTGATGGACATTCTGCACGAATTTGTCCGGCGAACGATCTGAGCGGTGACGGACATCGCTATTCCCCGGTTGCGGCCGGCCGGAACGGCTGCGCAGATCGCGCCGCAACGCCTCGCGCAGCACATCGACCAACGGACCATTGCCCGACAGGAAGGTCGCATCCTCGCCGACATCGCGCGCCAGTCGCCCGGCAGCGATGTTCAGCCCCGCTAGCGTCTTGCCCGCTCCCGGCACGCCCGTCACGAAGCAGATCGCTTTGCCGCCTTCGGCTTTCATGCGTTCTACCACCGTCTCGATGGCCGCTGCCGTTCGCGTAAGATTTTCGGCGCCAGCTTCCGATCGCGAAATCTCCGTCACGTCATGGCCGCGATACAGCGCCTCGGCGGCCTCGATGATCGTCGGCGTCGGGCGGTAGGCGCCATTCGCCCATGCCAGCGCATCGAGCGGTGGCGCATCGCCCGCCGCCAGGAACCGCCGGAGCGTCGGCAACAGATCGCCGGCGCTCAGCCGTAGTGGATCATGCACCCGATCGGGCGCCCAGAAGCCGAAATCGAGTTGTTGTGGCGGCGCGTCGGTGGCGATGAGTAGCGGGACAATCGCCAGATCATGGCTGGTGACATGGAAATTCTTCAGATCGAGCGCATAGCCATGCACCTGTTCGATGGCATGGCGGGGAAAATCGCGCTCCCCGACCTTGTATTCGAGAACGAACACCAGTCCGCCGGTGATGATCACGGCATCGGCGCGCCGCCCCATGCGCGGAATCGCAAACTCGAGAAAGATATGCGCTTCGGGCAAGGCCGCCGCCACGCCCTGCAAATGCGCGATCTGCACCTGCCAGGCGCCGCGTTGCGCCTGTTCGACATCGAAGGGCAAGGCCGCGCACAGCGCCCCGAAGATCGCCTGGCGATCCGCCGCGGCAAACGCCTGCGCACTCGCATCGAAATAGGCGCGGTTCATCGTCAAGTCTTGCCAGGCGCCCCGCCAATCGACAAGCGCACCACGCTGCAGTTACCGCTATAGTGGATGCAATTTTCACCCCGGACCCGCACCTGATCGCCCTTGCCGCCCTCGCCCTGACCACCGCGCTGCCCGTGTGCGAGGCGGTGTGGCGGGATGCGGCGCGGAACCGCAGCCTGCCGGTGCGGATCACGCTGCCGGCGGGAAAAGGCCCGGTGCCGGTGGTGCTATGGAGCCCCGGTGTCGGCGGCGATCGCCGCAGCGGCGGGGTCTGGGCGGCGGGCTGGGCCGGTGCCGGGCTGGCGGTGGTGCAGATGGAGCACCCCGGAAGCGCCGCCGACGTTTATCGCCCCGATGACACAGCCGAGCAGAAGCGCGCCCGCATTGCCGCTGCCATTACGCCGGCGCAGCTTGAGGCCCGCGTCGATGATGCACGCTTCATCCTGTCCGAACTCAGCTTTCGACGTGACATGCCGGGCTGCGATCTTGGTCGCATCGATTCCGGCCGCGCCGCCATTGCCGGCCACAGCATGGGCGCCTGGGCCGTGCAGGGGCTCGCCGGGCAACGCTTTTTGACGCCAGATGGCGAGGCGCCGTTGCTGCGCGACCAGCGGTTCCGCGCCGCCATCGCGTTCAGCACGACCGCAGCGCCGGGCACTGATCGTTTTCGCCGCGTCGGCATTCCGTTCCTTACGATCACCGGCACGCTCGACGGCGCCACAGCCGCTTCGACAGCCGAACAACGCGCCACGGCGCTGACCGAACGCAGCGCTGCCTATCAGTCCATGCCCGCCGATGGCGGTAAATGCCTGCTGGTCTTTGCCGATGCGACGCACATGATGTTCGCGGGCAATCGCCGGGCGGACTCCGCGCTCGCCCGCCATGTCGAAAGCGTCAGCCTGGCCGCGACGTCCGCCTTCCTGATCGCCGCACTGGCACCCCAGCCGCGCGCGATCCGGCTCGGCGTGCAGGACAAATTGCTGCCCGGCGACCGGCTGGTGTGCAAATAGCCGCGTTACGCGGCGACGACATCACCCAGAAACGCCTCGACATCGCCCAGCGGCACATCGCGCGCCACGAACGCCTTGCCGATGCCGCGCGCCAGGATGAACGGCAACGTACCGGCCGACATTTTCTTGTCCTGCCGCATATGGTGAACCAGCTGCGCCGCCGGCGCCGCGAGGCCGAGCCGAGCGGGGGACAGTTCAAAGCCGCACGCTGCCAGATGCGCCCGCACCCGCGCCGCATCGATGACATCGCACAGCCCGCGCCGCGCCGACAGATCGAACGCCAGCGCCATGCCGAGCGCGACGCCTTCGCCGTGCAGCAGGCGATCGGAAAAGCCGGCTTCCGCCTCGAACGCATGACCAAAGGTGTGGCCAAGGTTGAGCAGCGCGCGGACATCGCCGGTCTCGCGTTCATCGGCGGCCACCACCGCAGCCTTGGCGCGGCATGAAGCGGCGATCGCATAGCCTTGCGCCGCGGCATCGCCGCCGAGCACCGCGGCCGCATTTTCCTCGCACCAATCGAAGAAATCCGCATCACCGATCAGGCCATATTTGACGACCTCGGCATAGCCGGCGCGCAATTCGCGCAGCGGCAGGGATTGCAGCACGTCGGGATCGATCAGCACCAACGCCGGCTGGTGAAAGGCGCCGACGAGATTCTTGCCGGCGGCCGCGTTGATCGCCGTCTTGCCCCCCACCGACGAATCGACCTGCGCCAGTAGCGTCGTCGGGACCTGTACGAACTTGCAGCCGCGCCGCAGGATGCTGGCGGCAAAGCCGGTCAGATCGCCGATGACACCGCCGCCGAGCG
>JAAFIT010000044.1 GCA_013298745.1 Sphingomonadales bacterium | reverse complement strand
CCTCACCGTTCAGGCGCCGCAGTTGCACACGGTGCCCGGCGATCTGACGCTGGAGCAGGCGGGCAGCTATATCCTCAACCTCGGCACCATCGTGCGCTGCCTGTTCACCACGCTGCAGATTGTCGGCGGCAAGACCATCTTCATCGAAGGCTCGGCTACGGGCACGGGTCTTGATGCGCTGAAATCATCCAAGGCCAGTGGTCTTAACGTCACCGGTCTGGTGTCGAGCCCGGCGCGTGCCGAGTTCGTCAAGACCAAAGGTGCCGTCGGCGCCATCGATCGGACCGATCCACGCTTTGCGGCGCTGTATACCGCCGTGCCCGATGGCGCGGAGGCATCCCGCGCCTGGGAGGCAGCCGGTGCACCGCTGGTGGCGGAGTACAAGCGCCTCAACAATGGCAAGCTGGCGGATTATGCCGTCAGCCACGCCGGTGAAACCTCGTTCCCGCGGACGTTCCAGTTGCTTGCCGAGGGCGGCAAGATGGCGTTCTACGGGGCATCGTCGGGTTATCACCTCAGCTTCATGGGCAAGCCCGGCGCTTCGACTGCCGAAGCCATGCTGCAAAAGGCCGGCGCCCGCGGTGGCGAAGCGATCCTGATCTTCTATGGTCCCAATTCGACGGCGCTCGCCGATGAAACCGGGCTGGAAATGATCGAGGCGGCACGCGGCATTGGCGCGCGCACGGTTGTCGTCACCAACACCGATGGCCAGCGCGAGTTCATCCTGTCATTGGGCTTTGAAGATGCCGTCGCCGGGGTGGTCAGCCTCGAAGGCATCAAGCGGCGGGAAGGCGCCAATTTCGATTGGCCGCACACCATGCCGCGCCTGCCGGTGGCGCGCGCCGATATCGAAGCCTTCCGCGAGGCGGTGCGCGAGTTCCAGGACAAGACGCTGAAGCCCTTCGGCAACGCCGTCGGCAAGTTGCTGCGTTCGCCGGACAATCCGCGTGGTGCACCGGATATCGTTCTCGAACGCGCCGGGCAGGATACGCTCGGTGTCACCTCGGCGCTGGTCAAGCCGTTCACGGGGCGGATCGTTTACGCCGAGGACATGGCCGGGCAGCGCTACAACTTCTACGCACCGCAGGTGTGGACGCGCCAGCGCCGCATCATCATGCCGACCGCCGAAATCCTCGGCACGCATTTGTGCAACGCCTATGAAGTGACGCGCATGAACGACATGGTTGCCGCTGGCTTGCTCGATGTGACCGAGCCGACGGTGGTGCCATGGGAAGGTCTGCCCGAAGCGCATCAATCGATGTGGGATAACCGCCATTCCGGCGCGACCTACATCGTCAACCACGCCTTGCCGGCGATGGGGCTGCGCAGCCGCGACGAACTTTTTGAAGCCTGGGCGGCAACCCAGTCTGACGCCTCGAACTGAGAGAAACGACGATGGCCAAGACCACCACCGCCGAAATCCCTGCTGGCCGTCTTGCCGGCAAGGTTGCGCTGATCACCGGGGCTGCCGGCAATCTGGGGCAGTCGATCGCGCGCCGCTATCTCGCCGAAGGCGCGACCGTGGTGTTTTCGGGGCGGGATCGCACCCGCACCGATACGGCGCGTGATGCGGCGATCGCTGCCGCCGGTGTGCCCGCCGACCGCGCCTCGACGGTGGTCATCGATGGTGCCGATGCTGAGAGTGTTCGCGCCGGCATCGCCGAAGTCGTGGCGCGCCACGGCCATATCGATGTTTTGGTCAACAATGCCGGCTCCGCTGGCCCCAAGCAGCCGCTTGAGAATCTGCCATTGAGCCGCGCGGATCTCGAAGCCTTGCAGGCCGCCGGCAGCACCGACAGCGAAACCGTGGGTGATGCCGCCCGCAACATCATGGTCGTTGCCTGGAACATGGTGCGCGCTGCGGCCGGTGCGATGGGCGAGGGCGGCTCGATCATCAACGTCTCGACGATCTTTTCGCGCACCGAATATTATGCCCGCGCCGCCTATACCGTGCCCAAGGCGGCGATGAACGCCATGTCGCGCGCGATGGCGACCGAGCTCGGGCCGCGCGGCATTCGCGTCAATCTGTTGTTCCCGGGGCCGATTGCCAGCGAGCGCATCCGCACCGTCTTTGCCGCCATGGACGGCCTGCGCGGTGACGAACAAGGTGCCACCGCCAACCATTTCTTCAACCTGATGGCGCTCGAACGCAGCGTCGATGGTGCGCCGAAGGCCAAGACCTTCCCGACGCCGGCCGACATCGCCAACACTTGCGTCTTCCTGGGTTCGGACGAATCCGCCGCGCTCGCCGGCCATGATTTCGAAGTGACGCATGGCATGGCGGTGCGGCAGGAATCGCGCTCGACATATCAGTCACGACCGTCGATGCGGTCGATTGATGGCGGGGGCTTGGGCGTGCTGGTCTCGGCCGGCAGCCAGATCGACGACGCGATCGCATTGGCCCGGGTTCACGCCGATTGCGGCGCCGAGGTCCTGATCGGCTTTCATGCGCAGGCAGCGGCTGAAGATGCCGCTGTGGCGTTGGCCGATACGCCGCGCATTCAGGTCGCGCATTTTCCGCGCCATGATCACGTTGTCATGGACGAAGTGCTGGCGGATTTCACCGCGAGCAAGCTGCCGATCACCGGGGCGATCGTCCTGCCGACGCGTCCGGTGGGCTATTTCACCGGCACGCTCGCCGAAGCCAGTGATGCCCAGGTCGAGCGCTTCGTCGATGATGAGCTCGAAGCCAATATCGCCGTGGCGCGCACGCTCAGCCGCTACTGGAAGCGGCATGATGGCCTGCTTCACGATCCGCGCTTCGTCTTCCTGTCGAATGGGGACGATGGCGCCGGCAATCAATATGCCAATCTGCTGCGCGCGGCGCTTGAAGAGTTGATCCGCATCTGGCGCGATGAAAGCGCTGTCGATGCGGCGCACGGCCGGCGGGACAAGCCCGAATGGGGCAACCAGATCATTCGGTACACCAATGCCGAGCCCGAAAGCCTCGCCTTTGCCGCCGGGCAGGTGGCGCAGGTCGTGCTGACCGAGCGCAAGGTGCTGGCGGTCAACCTCTACCTCCCCGAAAGCATCGCCGATGCGACCGGCGCCAAGCGCGCCATGGTCGGCACCACCGAGAACATCACCGGGCTGCATCTCGGTAAGGTGGCGCTGATCACCGGCGGCTCGGCCGGCATCGGTGGCCAGGTGGCGCGATTGCTGGCATTGGCCGGCGCCAAGGTGATGATGGTGGCGCGGCGCGACAGCGAATTGTCGGCGGCGCGCGAGCGCATCATCGGCGAACTGGAGGATATCGGCTTTTCGGGTGTCGAGCGTCGGGTGCGCACGCTTGCCAATGTCGATGTCGCCGATATGGCGAGCCTCAAGCACGCCGTTGATGAAACGCTGCGCGCCTTTGGCCGCATCGATTACCTCATCAACAATGCCGGGGTGTCGGGCGCCGAGGAAATGGCGGTCGACATGGATCTGAAGGCCTGGCGCAACACCCAGAACGCCAATCTCATCTCCAACTATGCGCTGATGCACATGGTCGTGCCGATGATGAAGGCGCAAGGCTCTGGCTATATCCTCAATGTTTCGAGCTATTTCGGCGGCGAGAAGTTTCTCGCCGTCAGCTATCCGAACCGCACCGATTATGCGGTGTCCAAGGCCGGGCAGCGCGCCATGGTCGAAAGCATGGCGCGCCATCTCGGCCCCGAAATCCAGATCAACGCGATTGCGCCGGGGCCGGTCGATGGGGACCGTCTGGCGGGTCTGGGTGGCAAGCCCGGGCTGTTCGAGCGTCGTGGCCGGCTGATCCTCGAGAACAAGCGGCTCAATGCGGTTTATGCCGCCACGATCAAGGCGGTGCGGCGCGGCGAGAATGTCGAAAGCATCCTTGGGCGGCTGGCGCGCAACGACACGGTGCAGTTGAGCCATGACAAGTCGGTGCCGGCCGAGTTGCGCGAACTTGCCTTGGCCTGTGCACGCGAAGGCGATGAAAGCTGCTGCTGGGATCGCTATCTGCTCACGCCGATGCTGGCGGCAAAGCTCGCCAAGCGGTTGCGGCTGGGGGGCTTTTTCCTCGGCACAGGCTGGGCGAGCAAGCCTGATGCCGATTGGCTTCTGCGCGTGCCGCCCGACGATGTGCCGTGGCTGCCGTCGGCGCAGATCGGCCGCGAGGCCGCCAAGGTGCGCTCGGGCGTGCTGTCGCAACTGCATCTCGGCAAGATGCCGACCGAAAGCGAAGTGGCGCAGGCGACGGTGTTCTTCCTTGCCGATCGCGCCGTATCCGGTGAAACCTTCATGCCGTCGGGCGGTCTGAATGTCGAACGCTCGACCACCGAGCGCGAGCTGTTCGGTAGCCCCAAGCAGGAGCGCATCGAGGCCATGGCCGGCAAGACGGTCTGGCTGGTTGGCGAACATCTCGTCGATTATCTCGCCGAAAGCGCCCGCAGCTTTCTGGCTGCCGGTGTCGCACGGGTTGTGCTGCTGCCGATGACGGCGGCCGGCGGCGCGGCCCTGGCCAAGGCGATTGACGGTGGTGACCGCGTCGAAACATTGGTGGTGGGCGACGCGATCGAGGACAGCCTCGATGCGGCGCTGACGCAATGGGGCCACCCGACGACGATCGTTTCGACGCCGTTCAAGCCGTTGCCCGACGCATTGTTCGATGGCGACACGCCGCTTGATGGCGCCGGCTTTGGCGATGTCGTCGAAACCAATCTGACGCATCATTTCCGCGTTGCCCGCAAGGCATCGCTGTTCGATGGCTGCCAGATCGTGCTGGTCTCGCCGGATGTGCCGATGGGGCAGGGGGGCGGTTCGGCCTTTGCATTGGCCAACTTCGTCAAGACGACGCTGCACGCCTTCACCGCCACCATCGCGGTGGAAAACGAGCGGCTGGTGCACGATGTGCCGGTCAACCAGATCAACCTGACCCGCCGGGTGCGCTCCGAAGAGCCGCGCAATGCTGCCGAGCATGACGAGGAGGTCAAGCGCTTCGCCCGGGCCGTCCTGCTCGCCGGCACGCCCTTGGCGCACGCCGAAGATTCGCGCTACCGCGCGCGGGTCTATCGTGGGGTGTCGATCACGGTGTGAGACAAGGGCGGTGGGCGGTATCCCGCCGCCCGTCGGAACGCAGCGCCTCAGCCTTTGAGCGGATCGGGAATGTTGATCGTGCAGACCAGGCCAGCACTGGTGAAGCTTCGGGTCACATTGCCCCCAGTTTCAAGCGGCAGGACGCGATCGATGATTGTCGTGCCAAAGCCCGAAACCGACTTCGAAGCCGAGACTGGCACGCCCGTTTCATGCCAGTAAAGGGTGACTCCGTGATCGCTGTCCGGTTCCCAGTGAACCTTTAGTCGGCCCTGGGTCTGGCTCAGCGCGCCATATTTCGCGGCGTTGATCGCCAGTTCGTGCAGCGCCATGCCAACGGCCTGGCCGACGCGGCTTGAAAGGATGACGTTCTCGCCTGTCACCAGCGTCTGGCCCTTGTCGGCATAGGCTTCGAGTTCGCTATCGACGAGGGCGCGCAGCTCCAATTGCTCCCGGCCTCCGTTGATCAGCAATTCATGGGTGCGCGCCATGGCGCCGATTCGGCGCTCGAATTCGCTGAGGAACTCGCTGGTTTCGGCATTGTAGCGCGCGGTCTGCCGGGCGATCGCCGAGATCTTCGCCATCATGTTGCGGACGCGGTGATCATATTCCTGCGAGATGACATCGCGCATTCGCTCGGCCTCGATTTCGGCTGACACATCAAGGGCATATTGCAGCACGCCGACGACCGCGCCGTCGATGTCCTGAACCGGGGTGTGGTGGACATCCCAATAAACATCCTGACGACCGATGCCGGGTCGTTCGATGGCGAAGACGTTGCGTTTGACGGTATTCTCCTGGCCGGCGAGCGCCAGCTGGAAGGGGCGTCTTGTTGCTTCCTGCCGCTCACCGCTTTCGGGAAAGGCGTCAAACACGAAGACGCCAATTAGATCGTCCCGCGTTCGTGCCGTCATCGCCAGATAGGCGTTATTCATGGCAATGAACCGCAAATCCCTGTCGAGCACCATGAAAGGTGTTGGCATGGATTGGAACAAGGCTTCGAAGTCGATAGCCAGTCGACGCATGGTAAGACTCCGGTGAAGCTGTCAGTAGCGCGCGTCGCATTACGAGCGTAACAGCTTTACCGGGCCCGAGTCAGTAGCCCTCGCCTCGATTCATCGCAGAAACATTGCTTCAGATGGCAAGCGGGCCGTGGTTGAGCCGCGGCAGCACATGCCGCGCGAACAGATCGCATTCGGTGGCGTGGGGATAGCCCGACAGGATGAAGGCATCGATGCCCATCGCCTGATAAGCGTGCAGCTTGGCGAGTACCTGGTCCGGATCGCCGACGATGGCCGCGCCGCAGCCTGAGCGAGCGCGGCCAATGCCGGTCCACAGATTGTCTTCGACATAGCCTTCGTTGCCGGCCGATTCGCGCAATTCGGCCTGGCGCAACACGCCGACGCTTTGCGAATCCAGCGATTTGGCACGGATGGCGTCGCCGGTCGCGGCATCGAGCTTCGACAGCAGGCGATCGGCATAGGCGCGCGCTTCGGCTTCGGTGTCGCGGACGACGACATGCACGCGATAGCCGAACTTGAGCGTGCGGCCATAGCTTGCGGCGCGGGCGGTCATGTCGTCGACGATGGCCTGCACGGCGGGCATCGTGTCGGGCCACATCAGATAGACATCGGCAGCGCGGGCGGCCGCATCACGCGCATCGGGGCTGAGGCCGCCGAAATACAGCGGCGGGCATTTGCCGCTGAGCGTGGTGGCGCCGGGCGGATCGAGCTTGAGCTTGTAATGCTCGCCCTGGTGATCGAGCGGCTTGCCATTGAGGATGGTCTTCAGAATTTCCATCACCTCGACGGTGCGGCCATAGCGCGGTGCGCTCGCCATCACTTCGCCGGGAATGTCCGACGAGATGATGTTGATGTTCAGACGGCCATTGGCGATCCGGTCGAGCGTGGCGATCTGGCGCGCCAGTTGCGGCGGCCAGGCTTCGCCGACGCGGACCGCGAGCAACAGCTTGATGCGCTTGGTCAGGACGGCAATCGCAGCAGCAAAGGCGGTCGAATCAATGCCGAGCGCATAGCCCGAGGGCAGCAGGATATTGTCGAAACCACCCGTTTCGGCCGCGAGCACGATGTCACGGCAATGTTCGAAGCTCGATTTCAGCTTGGGGTCGGGTTGGCCCAGAAATTCATAGTCATCGTCACACAGCGCCGAAAACCAGCTGACTTCACAGGACTTCACGGCAGATTCTCCCCAAGCGATGCGACCAGCACCGCATACCATTCGGCGCGGGTCCATTTGACCTTATAGGCATCGGCGCTCTCGCCAATCCGTCCGGGATTCTGCGTACCCACGATCGGGATGATGCCGGCCGGGTGCGCCATGATCCAGGCATAGGCGGCAGCGGCGATGCCGACGCCATAGTTGGCGCCCTGTGCGGCCAGTGCTGCCTTGACGGCAACCACGCGGGCGTCCTCGTCCTTCTTGCGCCCGGGGCGGGGATCGCCATCACCAAGCCGGCCTTGACCAAGCGGTGACCAGGCCAGAACGCCAAGGCCATGCTTCATGGCGCGATCGAGGGTTCCGTCGAACAATGGAGCGGTGGCGAGCGGTGAAAATTCCGGCTGGGTGGTGACGACACCGGACTTCAGATGCTTGGCCAGCGCGCTGGTTTGTGCCGGCGTGTGGTTGGAAACACCAATGGCACCGATCTTGCCTTCGTTAACTAGCGCATCGAGCGTTGCTGCAACATCGGCCGGGTGCGCCAGCATGTCGGGGCGGTGGATCTGCCACAGGTCGATTCGGTCAACGCCAAGGCGTGTCAGCGAGGCTTCGACAGCTTCGCGTAGATAGGCGGGTGACGAATCATACGGCACACCCATTCGGATGCCGCCCTTCGACGCCAGCACGATCCGCTCGCGAAGTCCTGGGCTTTCGGCAAAGACCTTGCCGAGCAGCAGTTCCGACGCGCCAAACGGCTCGTCATTGTCGGGACCATAGATGTCGGCAGTATCGAAAAAGTTGATTCCGGCCGCAAGCGCCGCCTCGACTCGCTGCCGCGCTGCGGTCACATCGTCGCCGGAAAAGCGCCACATCCCCCATGCCATCGGCGAGACATGCAGTTGAGACTTGCCGAGAGCACGGCGTTCGGGAGAAAGGGCGATTATATCCATGTCCTCTCAATGCCCGGAGCGCGTCCGAATGAAAAGTCCTCAAACCATCCGCTATGGCATCGTCGGCTCCGGTATGATGGCTATCGAGCATATCGCCAACCTCGCACTGACGCCTGGCGCTGTGGTGACGGCGCTGGCTGATCCTGTTGCGTCGTCGCTCGATCGCGCCGCGGCTGCGGTTGGGCATGACGTGGCGCGCTTTGCCGATGCAGCGGCGCTGGCCGCGTCGGGCCTGTGCGATGCGGTCGTGGTGGCTTCACCCAATTTTACCCATGCCGATGTGTTGCAGCCATTGATGGCGGCCAATCTCCATATCCTCTGCGAAAAGCCGCTGGCGACAACGGTCGCAGATGCGCGCGCCGTCGCCGAGGCGGTCAAATCCTACACGCCGATTTTCTGGACGGCGATGGAATATCGCTTCATGCCGCCGGTCACCGAATATGTCCGACAGATCCATGATGGCCGGATTGGCCGCTTGCAGATGCTGGCGATCCGCGAGCATCGCTTCCCTTTCCTCGTCAAGGTCGGGGACTGGAACCGCTTCTCGGTGAATACTGGCGGCACCATGGTCGAAAAATGCTGTCATTTCTTCGATCTGATGCGGCTCATCGTCGGGGCCGAGCCGGTGCGGGTGTTCTGTTCGGGTGCCATGGACGTCAATCACCAGGACGAGCGTTACGACGGCAAGAAGCCCGATATCATCGACAACAGCTTCACCACCGTTGATTTCGCAAATGGCGTTCGTGCCATGCTCGACCTGTGCATGTTCGCCGATGGTGCCGAGCAACAGGAGGAGATCACGGCGACCGGGGACACGGCTCGGTTGGATTGTTTCATTCCGGCCGGCGAGCTGGTCCACAGCCGGCGCGTTGGCTTCATGAATCCCAAGCGCGCAACCCGCGAAACCGTCCACACTGATGCTGCGGCATTGGCTGCTGGCCAGCACCATGGCTCGACCTTTTACCAGCACCAGCATTTTGCGGCAGCGGTGCGCGGCGATGGGCCGATCATTGTGACGGCCGACGATGGTTTGCGTGCCGTGGCAATGGGCGCCGCCGCCGAGATCAGCGCGCGCGAGCATCGCGTGGTCTCCATGGCTGAACTGGGGCTTTGACGCCACAGTTGGTGCCAAATCGTCACAAAAGCTAAGCAAATTGGCGCTCTGCAGCACGCAGAGCACTGTTCTGGAGCCGTAAATCGGTTAGAGCGGCGCCAAACTTGGCCGCGAATGGCCTGAGCTGAAAAGGGGACGAACAGATGCGTGCTTTGACACTAGCCGGGACCGCGACAATCGCATTGATGGCGACATCGGTGATGGCGCAAACCGCCACATCCGCCAATGCTGGCGAGGAAAGCCTGGAAATCATCGTGACCGCGCAGAAGCGGTCGGAGCGCCTGCAGGATGTCCCGTTGGCCGTTTCTGTGATCTCCGGCGATGCGCTGGCCCGTCAGGGTGCGCTCAGCCTGGAAGGTGCTCAGTATCTGGTTCCCAGCCTCAACTTCCGCAAGTCTGGCACGACGATCAACCAGTCGCTGTACATCCGCGGTGTCGGCACGGCGACTTTCTCGATCGCCGGCGAGCCCTCGGTTTCAACCGTTCTCGATGGTGTCGTCCTGTCTCGCGCTGGTGAAGCCTTCTCGGACCTCGTCGATATCGAACGCATCGAAGTGCTGCGCGGCCCACAGGGCACGCTGTTCGGCAAGAACTCGTCTGCCGGTGTCGTCAACATCGTGTCGAAGCGCCCGGGTGATACGCTGGGCGGCTTTGCCGAAGGTGGTATCTATTTCGGTGCCGGCACCGAATATCGCGTGCGCGGCGGCGTCGATTTGCCGATCAGCGACACGCTTCGCACCCGCGTCACCGGCTTCTACGGCAATTATGACGGCAATCTCTTCAACGACGGCAATCTGGTGAAGAGCCGGGTCAACGGCTACAAGCGCTATGGCATTCGCGGGATTCTGGAAGCTGACCTTAGCGATACGGTCAAGCTGACCGTGATCGGCGATTATCGCAAGGCGGATGATGACTGCTGCGCCGAAGTGATCGGCACGACGCCGACCGGTGTTGGCGCCTTGGCATTGGCTGGTATTGATCTGAAGGGCGACGAAACCCGCACGATCCGTCAGAATTTGGTGACGCAAACCAAGGAAACCAGCTGGGGCTTCTCGGGACAGCTCGATGCCGAACTTGGGTCGATGACGCTGACCTCGATCACCGCCTATCGCGACTATCGCAACACCGAAATCCGTGATGGGGACTGGATCGGGGCCCCGGTGGCAGGGATCCCGCAGTTGCACGACAATGGCCCGCAAAAGGGTCACACGTTCAGCCAGGAAGTTCGCTTGGCGTCTGCTGCAGACCAGTTCTTCAGCTATGTTGTCGGCGCCTTCTATTCGAACGCCTATACCGAGCGGACCTTCACCCGTGACGTCATCAGCTGCAACCCGGCGCCAACGCCAGTCGCCCTGGTAACCTGCGGCACCACCGGTGCGCCGGCGACATCACTGTTCTCGGGTACCGCACGGTTCGGCTCGACGTTCGAAAACTTCGCGCTGTTTGGTCAAGGTACGCTCAACTTTACCGATCGCCTGCGCGGTATCGTCGGGTTGCGCTACACGCATGACTCGCTTTCGGTATTTCATAACCGCGTGACCACACCCAATGTCGCCGGCATCCCTGGGGTCAACCGCAACTTTGACGCCGGCGTGTTTGCGACA
>JAAFIT010000439.1 GCA_013298745.1 Sphingomonadales bacterium | reverse complement strand
CTTGTACGCAAAGCTGCAGCCGACAGCCTTGCCGGTTATGGCGCCTCGGTAACCCTTGACGATCTTCAATCCCGCGTGCTGCCGGCGTCACTCGGTCGCGATGCTGGCCCAATCGGGGCGCTGATCATCGCGGAAGCAACCGCAGGTCCGAACCCAATCGGAGGCGACTATTAGCATCGCCTGGCACCATTGCCGACGTGACCTGCCGGCTTCGCCGGAGAAGTCTGCCCCGATTTCAAATCGAGTAGGTTGATTCAAAAGTCCTAAGTCCTCCGAAACTGTCGTTCGCAGGCTGAGACATTGACCGAGACAAATGGATCAATCGCAGCCGTGCGTAAAGTGTCCGCAGAGGGACCTCTAAGAGCAAGAAAGCTCGCTTGGCGACCGCCAGGGTTTACCGGACGCAAGTCGCTGGCTAACGTTTTGCCTTCAAGGGGAATTCCGATGATCCGTAATCTGCTCGCCGCCAGCGTTCTGGCCTTGACCGCGCATTCTGCAGTTGAGGCTGCGGCACCGGCGCCACTGAAGGCCGAAGCGACGGCCTTGATCGACGCTCGCGCCGGCGAACTCGCCAATATGATCGACCAGGTCTTCAGCTTTGCCGAGCCGGGTTTTCAGGAAGTGCAGACCAGTGCCTATCTGACCGGAATCCTCGAGAAAAACGGTTTCAAGGTCATGCGCGGTGTGGCTGGCATACCCACCGCCTTTACCGCGACCTGGGGCGAAGGCGGGCCGATGATTGCGCTGGGCAGTGATATCGATGGACTGTTGGGCCTGAGCCAGACGCCGGGTGTGCCGGGTGCCAAGCCACTCGTGGCGGGCGCCCCGGGCCATGGCGAAGGCCATAACAGCGGCATGCCGATGATGATCGTCGCCGCAATCGCTGCCAAGCAGGTGATGGAGAAACACGGCATCAAGGGCCGCATCATGCTGTGGCCGGGCGTGGCCGAGGAACTAGTCGCCACCAAAGCCTATTTTGTGCGCGCCGGTATGTTCAAGGACGTCGATGCCAACCTGTTCGCGCACGTCGGCGATGATTTCAACGTTACCTGGGGGCCGCTGGCCCATACTGCGTCGTTAAGCGTGGAGTATAGCTTCACCGGGCTCACCGCCCATGCCGCCGGCAACCCGTGGGACGGTAAAAGCGCGCTCGACGCGGTGGAGCTGATGAACGACGGCTGGAACATGAAGCGCGAGCATCTGCCGCCTACCCAGCGCAGCCACTATGTCATCACCGGCGGCGGTAACCAGCCCAACATCGTGCCGGACAAAGCCAGCGTGTGGTATTACTTCCGAGATACGCAGTTACCGGCGGTCAGGGCGATGTATGACGCCGGCAATCGCATCGCCAACGGTGCGGCGATGATGACCGAAACCAGCGTGACGCGCCGGGTGCTGGGCCACGCCGCCACCAACTATGGCAACCGCCCGATTGCCGAGGCCGCCTTTGCCAATATGCAGGCGGTGGGCCTGCCGAAGTGGAGCGCGGCGGACCAGAATTTCGCTCGCGCTGTGCTGGCGGGTTTTGATCGCAAGCCGCAGCCGCTAGCCACCGGCAGCCCGAAACTCTGGTCACCGGAGAACCCCAACCCCCTGCGCAATTCCGGTTCGGATGACATCGGCGACATCATGTGGACGGTGCCCACCATCACCATAAATTACCCGTCCAACATCCCTGGCATTTCATACCATAACGTCATGGCCGCGGCCGCGATGGCCACCCCAATTGCTCACAAGGGCGCGGTCGCCGGTGCCAAGGTGGCAGCGATGACCGTACTTGACTTGATGACCACGCCGGAATTGGTCGCGGGCGCCAAAGCCTGGCAACAAGAGGTACAGTTCAAGACCGTGCGTTATGAGCCCCTGCTCGGCCCGGATGACCAGCCGGCGATCCACCTCAATGCCGAACTGATGGCCCGGATGCGTCCGCAAATGGAGAAGTATTACTTCGATCCGAAGAAATATCGGTCGTACCTTGAACAGCTTGGCATCGATTACGAGAAGGCAGGGAACCCAGCGGCAAATTGAAATCGAAAATTTCAGTGAGCGTTATGGGTTGCACAGAGAACATAACGTCGTAGTCCGCTTTTCGACCAAGGCTGCAGTCGTTCGTTTTCGGTGTCCGTGTGTGGACGCCCCTTTGGATGCAAGAGGTTTTTTGAGTGGCATGGTTGCGTGAGTTCAGGTGCTTCCGTGTGTCCGGCCTGTTGCTGCAGCCAGGAGTCATACGCACAAACGGATTATACCAAGCCTGGAAGATTCAGCCGACGGAACACGCCATGGAAATCCGGCTCCAATAGCGGTGGCGACATCATCATTGATCCGACTGCCGGCCACGGCTGCCATGATGGCGGAGCTGATGGTGGCTCTGACGGCGGTGGCTGCGGCGGTTGCGGCAGCTGAGTTCGGAACAAAGAAAAGGTCGACCTCTTCAGCTCCAGCAAGTTGATTGGGATAAACGGCGGCCGGTCTGGTTCGAATGTTCCAATGAGGACAAGCCATCGTCTGAGAGGTTATTTCAGCGGCAGGAAAAGCTCAGCCACAGCCTCATGCTCCGGGACCTCCGGAAAGAAGGCCAGGCGCTGACAATAAAGCGGGAAGTCTCGCGCTTCCTCGCCGCTTGCGGGCAGCCAGTCCCGGTAAAGATAAAGCGCGGCAGGTTCCAGATTGTCGGTATTGCCGACCACGCGCAGCACCGCACAGCGTCCTCCGGGGATCGTACCGGCCTCGATCCGCTCACCGTTCGCTGCAATAGGCCGATCGGTGCCGACACACAGGTCCATCCGATATTCTGCCGGCGGCGTGGTGCGCGGGTCGGAATGGAAGATGTTGAATGTCGGGGTTGTCTTCGGGGACAAGCCGGCGGCTTTCCGCCAGCGGATGAAGCGCTGGATGGTGTCCCCGATGGTCGCCGGGTCGCCCCTGTGTGCCATGATCGCCACCGGTATTGGCGATACGTCACGGATT
>JAAFIT010000438.1 GCA_013298745.1 Sphingomonadales bacterium | reverse complement strand
CAATGATGTCTGCGCCAGTTGCCACGGGCCGCAGGGCGCCGGGATGCGGCCGGACGGTGGCGATGCCATCCCGCCGCTGTGGGGGCCGCAATCCTATAATTGGGGCGCCGGCATGGCGCGGATCGATCGCGCGGCGGCCTTCATTCACGCCAACATGCCGCTGGGGCAAGGCGGTACGCTGACGGTGCAACAGGCCTGGGATGTCGCCACCTACATCGACAGCCAGGTCCGCCCGCAGGACCCGCGCTTTACCGGCGATGCAGCGGCAACGCGGCTGGCGTTCCACGACACACCCCATTCGATGTACGGGCGTGCGGTGGGCAAGGCGGTGCTTGGTGCCGCCGCGACGACACCGCCGTCAGGGGCCACCACCGGCCCGAATGGTCCGGAACACTAAGGCACGCCTACGCGCGTTGCGACCTGCGCAGCAGCCAGAACCAGAGCCCCACCAGCGCGACCAGCGCGCCAGCCAATGAACCAAGCGGAATGGCCGCCTCGCTGCCAATCGGCCCCGCATAGCGGAAGCGCCCACCAACATAGCCCAGTGCCACGCAGAATGCGGCAATATTGATGGTGTGTCCCGTGGTGAACCCTCGCGCCACGAATTTGGCAAAGGCGCCGGTCAAAGCCGTATTGGCGAACCCGGTTACAAACGCACCCAGCACTACGACGACCATGCTCATAGCGCTGCAGGCTAGACCGCGGGCGGATGCAGTTCAACCAGCGTCAGACGTTGAAGCGGAACAACATCACATCGCCGTCGTGGACGACATACTCCTTGCCTTCGGAGCGGTATTTGCCGGCTTCGCGCGCGCCGGCCTCGCCGTTGAACTTCACATAATCAGCAAACGCCATGGTTTCGGCGCGGATGAAGCCCTTTTCGAAATCGCCGTGGATGGCGCCGGCCGCCTGCGGGGCCTTTGACCCCAGTGTCACCGTCCAGGCGCGGGCTTCCTTGGGGCCGACGGTGAAGAAGGTGATGAGGCCGAGGAGTTCATAGGCCGCACGCACAACGCGGGCGAGGCCGGTTTCGGTCAGGCCCAGCGCTTCGAGATATTCGGGGCGATCGGCGGGCTCCATCATCGCCACTTCGGCTTCGATGGCAGCCGAGATGATCACCGCGCCAGCGCCGACCTTGGCGGCCATCGCCTGCACCGCGGCGCTATGGGCGTTGCCGGTGGCGGCCGAGGCCTCCTCGACATTGCAGACATAGAGCACTGGCTTGGTGGTCAGCAGTTGCGCCTGGCCCAGCGCGCGGGCTTCCTCTTCGTCCTTGGGCTGCACCAGCCGGGCCGGCTTGCCATCGCGCAGCAGTTCGAGCGCCGCGCCCAACACGCTGGCCTGAACCTTCGCCTCCTTGTCCCCCTGTGTCGCCTTCTTGACCAGCGCCGGCACGCGCTTTTCGAGGCTTTCGAGGTCGGCGAGCATCAGCTCGGTTTCGACCGTTTCGGCATCGCTGACGGGATCGACCCGGCCTTCGACGTGCGTCACATCATCGTCTTCGAAGCAGCGCAGCACATGGACGATGGCATCGGTTTCGCGGATGTTGGCGAGGAACTGGTTGCCCAGACCTTCGCCCTTCGACGCGCCGCGCACCAGCCCGGCGATATCGGTGAAGCCCAATTGCGTTTCGATGATCTTGGCCGATCCGCCGATGCGGGCGAGATCGTTCAACCGCTGATCGGGCACCGGCACATTGCCGACATTCGGCTCGATCGTGCAAAACGGATAATTCGCCGCCGCCGCGCTGGCGGTTTCGGTGAGGGCGTTGAACAGCGTCGACTTGCCGACATTGGGCAGCCCGACAATTCCGCAGCGAATGGCCATAATGTCAGTCCTTTTGAATCAACGCTGCGGCAGGGTGCGCAGCGCAATTTCGCTCATGAAGCGGGCTTCGTCGCCCGCCAGCAACCACGGCACTTCGGCGGCAACGACACCAAGCAGATCGGCCAGCGGCTCCATTTCCGCCTTGGCGAAATTGCCGAGCACATAGGGCGACACCCGATCGCGATGCCCCGGATGGCCGATGCCGAGCCGGACGCGGCGATAGGCGGGCCCCAGATGCGCGTCGATCGAACGGATGCCATTGTGCCCCGCAGCGCCGCCGCCATGCTTGACCTTGACCCGGAAGGGATCGAGATCGAGCTCGTCGTAAAAGACCGTCAACGCTTCGGCAGGGTCGAGTTTGAAGAAACGCACCGCTTCGCCAACCGAACGGCCGCTGTCGTTCATGAAGGTCGCGGGCTTCAGCAACGTGACCTTGTGATCACCGATGCGGCCTTCGCACGCCAGCCCCAGAAAGCGGGTTTTCCACGGACCAAAGGCGTGGGCGGAGGCGATCGCATCAACCGCCATGAAACCGATATTGTGGCGATGAAGCGCGTATTGGGCGCCCGGATTACCGAGGCCAGCGAAGATCTTCATCTCACTGGCCCCGGAAAATCAGGTTCAGGCGGCTTCCGTTGCGGCCGCGTCGACTTCGCTCTTCAGCGCCGACGGCGCAACCATGGTGGCGATGGTGAAATCGCGATCATGGATGTGCGAGGTGACGCCCTTGGGGAGCGTGACGGCGCTGATGTGGATCGAATCGCCGACATCGCGACCAGCCAGGCTGATCTCGATCTGATCGGGGATGGCGTTCGACGGGCAATCAAGCTGCAGTTCGTGGCGCACGATGTTGAGCACGGCGCCGCGCTTCATGCCGGGCGACTTGTCTTCATCGACGAAGTGCACCGGCACCTGCACGGTGATGACGGCATTGCCGGCCAGGCGGAAGAAATCGACATGGATCGGACGGTCGGTGACCGGGTGGAACTGCACATCGCGCGGCAGCGTGCGGATCGACTTGCCGCCGGCAATTTCGATCTCGACGACCGAGTTCATGAAATGTCCGGTCGAAAGCTGGCGAACCAGAATCTTTTCTTCGACATGGATCGGGGTGGCGGGTTCACCGGCGCCATAGATGACAGCC
>JAAFIT010000437.1 GCA_013298745.1 Sphingomonadales bacterium | reverse complement strand
CGCCTGCGGCTGCGACCCGAAAATGGCCTGCGGCTTTCCTCCATCTATGGCTTCGGCTATCGGCTGGAATGGATCGGAGATGAAGCAGGCAATCACGATGATTGAAGCACGATCGCCTCTTGTCCGGTTTGTCGCCGGTGCCATGATCGCCTCATGCACCGTCACCATGGCGGCTGCGGCCCCTGCCGGCGATGCGGTTACCGCCTATGTCGTGCAGCCGCGCGACACGCTTTACGATCTGGCGCGCCGCTACATGCTGTCGCTGGCCGGTATTGCCGAGGTCCGCAAGGTCAATCGCATCACCAACCCACGCCAGTTGAAGCCCGGATCCACGCTGGCGATTCCGACGGCGCTTTTGCGTTCGGAGCCGCTGCTTGCCAAAGTCGAGGCCGTTTCCGGCGCGGTCAGCGTTCAGGATCAAACCGGCACCACGCCGCGGCCGCTGGTGATCGGTACCAGCCTCAAGGAAGGCGCGATCGTTCGGACCGCCGGCAACGCTTTCCTGACGCTGCGCTTTGCCGACGGTTCGCGAATCAGCCTGCCATCAAACACGGTCGTGCGGATTGATGCGGCACGGCACATCGCACTCGGTAATGCCGACGACCGGCGCTTTGGCGTCGAAGCCGGCCGCAGCGCTTTTGAAGTCACCCCTGCGACCCGCACCAGCGATCGTTTTGAAGTTCGCACGCCAATGGCGGTTGCCGCGGTGCGTGGCACAGAATTCCGCGTCGGCTACCGACCCGACAGCGGCACATCGACACTTGAAGTGCTCGACGGCCGGGTCGCAGAGTCGGGCACGACGAGCGCGGAAAGTGCCGCTGTCGATGCCGGGATGGCCGCCCTGCGCACCGATGCCGGCACCAGCCGCCGGCTATTGCCGCTGCAGCCGGCGCCCGATCTCGACGATCCGGGCAAGACACAGTCCGAAGTCGCAACGCTGTTCCGTATCGCCGCACCGTTGCCGGCAAATTCCTATCATTTCCAGTTGGCGCGCGACGCCGGCTTTGTCGACAGTTTCGCCGAGACCACAGCGACTGATGGAACCGGCCAATTCGCCGATGTGCCGAACGGCACATTCTTCGTCAGGGCCACCGCCATCGACGCCAACGGCATCGAAGGCCGACCCGTCGTCTACAGTTTCGATCGCCAGCGCAGTTCGCTCGATGCCTCCGTCAGCCCGCCGCCATCAAAAGGGCCGAAGCAATTTGCCTTCAAATGGGATGGCAGCGGCGAAGGCCGGTTTGTCTATCGCTTCGTCCTGGCGCGCGACGCCGCTCTTGCCGATACCATCGTCGATCAGGCCGGACTGACCGGCAATGCCATCACCGTAACCGACCTCGCGCCGGGCACCTATTACTGGCAAGTGTCGTTCGTACAATCGGTCGGTAGCAAGACATTCAGACGCTCGCTGAAGGTCAACGAGCTCCGCATCGCTGCACCACATTGATTTAACAGGATCAGATTGTGCAAGGCAGCAGCCGGGAACGCGGATGGACGGCATTGCTGCTGGTCGTCACGCTGGCGGTGCTGGTGCTGTCGGGGGCAACCAACCGGCTTGACCAGCTGTTATATGATCTGACCCTGCGCGCCACACCGCGTGCAGCACCCGCCAACATCCTGATCGTCGCCATCGACGACGAAAGCCTTTCGCAGCTCGGGGCCTGGCCATGGCCGCGCGATCGCCATCGCCAGGTGCTCGATCGCCTTGCCGCCGGTCAGCCCCGGGCGATCATCTACGATACGCTGTTTCTGACCTCGCAGGATGAAAAGGGCGATGCCAGGCTCGCAGAGGCAATGGCCGACGCTGGCACTGTCGGGCTTCCCATGCTGTTTCGCGTTCCGGGAACGAATGGGCGCGGCTATGATGCCGCCCTGCCGACGCCCGTGATCGCCAGCGCCGCCAGGGTCGGTCATGCCGATATTCACCCCGATTCCGATGGCGTCGTGCGCCGCATCGATCTGGCACTCGATGGCGAACGGCGCTGGCTGCACATGGTGGCGCTTGCCGCAGGGGACGATCCGCATGTCGCCGGCGCCATCGCGGCGTTGCCGACGTTCGTCCCGCGTTCCGGCGATGCGCCGTTGCAGCGGCGCGGCGCGGTCCTGATCGATTTTGCCGGTGGCGGCGGACATATTCGCACCATTCCCTTCATCAGCGTCTTGCGCGGCGAACTGCCGGCCGATTTCGTCCGCAACAGCTATGTGTTCGTCGGGGCAACGGCCGCCGGGCTCGGCGACCGGTTTTCCACCCCGACCAATGGCGCCAGTGGATTGATGCCGGGGGTCGAAATCCAGGCCTATCTGCTCGATACGTTGCAAAGCGGCCGCGCCGTTTCCGAAGCGGGGGCGCTGTCTCGCATTGCCGCCGGCACTGTTGCCTTGCTGCTGTTGATCTGGGCCTTTGGCCGGCTGCGACCCTCCAGCGGGGCGCTGGCTGGCCTGGCCATGGTTGTGCTGACGCTGCTTGCCAGTGCGCTGCTGCTCGGCGGGTTCAATATCTGGCTGCCACCGGCCGCAGCGATCCTCACCCTGATCGCCGCCCAGCCGCTTTGGGCCTGGCGGCGGCTTGCCGCGGCCAGCAATTACATGGTGGAGGAACTGACCCGGCTGGCCGACGACCGCGACACGCTGCCGGTCGCCAGCACCGGTGCTGCCACCACAGGCGACCAGGTTTCGCTACAGATTGCGCTGATGCGGCAAACCATCGCCCGGGTGCGCGACCTGCGGGCGCTGGTGACAACCGCGGTGCAAAGCCTGCCCGACCCGACGGTGATGATGGCGACCGATGGTCGGATCGCGCTTGCCAATGATACGGCAATTGCCTTGTTCGGCAACGGCGCGCCGGTGACTGCAGCCATGATCGATGGCCATTTCAACCAGGCCGATCCCCCGCTGCCCGCCTTTGCACCCGACGCCATTGCCAGCCCGGCCCAACCCTGGGCCGGCGAACACATCGGCGCCGATGGCAGCATTC
>JAAFIT010000436.1 GCA_013298745.1 Sphingomonadales bacterium | reverse complement strand
GGCAAGATAGCGCTGGCCAAGCTCGAACAGCCGCACCGAAGCCGCGCCGCGATCCTGGTTGCGCTTGGCCGCCGACAACAGGCCAGGCAGCAACGAAGGTCGCATCGCTGCCATGTCGCTGGAGATCGGATTGGCGAGTGTCCAGGCGGCGCCACCAAAGCGATCGGCCTGGGCGGGGGGCAGGAAGCTCCAGGTGATGGCTTCATCAAGGCCACGCGCGGCGAGCGCCCGGCGCAGGCGGCGTTCGAGCCGCTGGGCCGGGGTTGCCGTCGGCAAGGCGACGCCGTCGGCACGCGGCAACGGCGTTGACGGCACGCGGTCGAGACCGTGAATGCGGACGACTTCCTCGACGATATCGGCTTCGCCATCGACATCACGGCGCCAGCTCGGCACCGAAATCTGCCAGGCGTCGCCGCGCGTCACGCCGAAGCCGAGGCGTGCCAGAATGTCGGCCTGCTCGACTTCGGCAACATCGATGCCGGCCAGGCCCATGACGCGTGAGGGCCGATAGGCAATCGTCTTCACATCGGTCGGTGCAGTGCCGGCGCGGACGATCTCGCTGGCCGTGCCGCCACACAGTTCGCGGACCAGATAGGTCGCTACCGCAAGCCCGTCATCGAGGAAGGCCGGATCGACACCACGCTCGAATCGCGACCGCGCATCGCTGGTCAGCAGCAGTTTTTGTCCGGTGCGGGCGATGCTTTCGGGATCGAAATAGGCGCATTCGATGAGCACATCGGTCGTCGTTTCCGAACAGCCCGATTCCATGCCGCCCATGATGCCGCCGATATCGTGGACATGCGCGGCATCGGCGATGACGGTCATGGTGTCATCGACCGTGTAGGTCTTGCCGTTGAGCGTCTGCACCTGCTCGCCGGTGCGGCCCTTGCGGGCGACCAGCGCGCCGTTGAGCTTGCCGCGGTCATAGACGTGCAGCGGACGGCCGAGATCGAACATCACGAAATTGGTGATATCGACCAATGCCGAGATTGGCTTCTGGCCGATGGCCTTGAGCTTGGCCTGCATCCACGCCGGCGACGCGCCATTGCGAACGCCGCTGACGGAACAGGCGTGGAACGCCGGGCAGCCCGCGGGATCATCGGTGCGGATTTCGGGGCCGGCGCCGCTGCGCGGGACATCGAAGCTGCTGACGCGATAGGCTTCGGCGAGTGGCTTCAATCGCCCGAGCCCGGCGGCGGCGAGATCGCGAGCGATGCCGCGCACGCCCATGCAATCCTGACGGTTCGGGGTGATGGCGACATCGAATACCGGATCGGCAAGCGCTGCATAATCGATGTAGCGTGTGCCCACCGGTGCATCGGCAGGCAGGCTGATAATGCCGTCGTGCTCGTCCGACAGTTCAAGCTCGCGCATCGAACACATCATGCCACGCGATTCGACACCGCGGATGGCGGCGACCTTCAGGGTGATATCGCTGCCCGGCACATAGGTGCCCGGCGCGCCGAACACGCCCTTCATGCCGGCGCGGGCATTGGGGGCGCCGCAAACGACCTGCACCGGCGCTTCGGCGCCGATGTTGACGCTCAGCACCTGCAGCTTGTCGGCCTGCGGGTGGCGCTCGGCGGTCAGCACTTCGGCGATGGTGAAGGCCGAAAGCTTGGCAGCCGGGTCCTCGATGCCATCAACTTCGAGACCAATTCGGGTCAGCATCTCGCTCACCGCATCGACTCCGGCGTCGGTGTCGAGATGCTCCTTGAGCCAGGACAGGGTGAACTTCATGCGCCTGCTCCCGCGCTGATGGTGGGGACATCGAAGGCCGAGAAGCCGTGATGCTTCAACCAGCGCAGATCGGCATCGAAGAAGGCGCGCAGATCGGTCATGCCATATTTGAGCATCGCCAGCCGGTCGATGCCGACGCCGAAGGCAAAGCCCTGATAGACGTCGGGATCGAGTCCGCACGCGGCGATGACGCGGCGGTGCACCATGCCGCTGCCCAGCATTTGTCGGCGTCGGCGCCCGCCGCCGGTTTGCCGGTCTTCGATGAATAGCCAACATCGACCTCGACACCCGGCTCGGTGAAGGGGAAATAGCTGGGGCGGAAGCGCAGCGTGACGTCGTCGACCTCGAAGAACGCCTTGATGAAGGTTTCCAGCGTCCAGCGCAGGTGCGCCAGCGTCGTGCCCTTGTCGATGACAAGGCCTTCGACCTGGTGGAACATCGGCGTGTGGGTGGCATCGCTATCGGATCGATAGACGCGGCCCGGCGCAATGATGCGGATCGGCGGCTTCTGCGTCATCATCGTGCGGATCTGCACCGGCGAGGTGTGGGTGCGCAGCACCAGCTTGCCCGCGCCGGCGGGTGGCTGGGCGATGTAGAAGGTGTCGTGCATAGCCCGCGCCGGATGCGATTCCGGAATGTTGAGCGCGGTGAAATTGTGCCAGTCATCCTCGATCTCCGGACCGGTGGCGACGGCAAAACCCAGATCGGCGAAGATTTCCGCCAGTTCGTCCATCACCTGGCTGACCGGGTGAATGCTGCCGGTCAGGGCAGGCGGCACCGGCAGGGTCATGTCGAGCCGTTCGGCCGCCAGCCGCTCGTTGAGCGCTGCGGTTTCAAGCTCCGCCTTGCGCGCCGCCAGCGCCGCGGTGACGGCTTCGCGCAGACCATTGAGCTTTGGCCCTTCGATCTGCCGCGCTTCGGGCGTCATGCCGCCCAATGTCTTCAACAGCGCGGTGACGCTTCCCGATTTGCCCATGGCGGCAACGCGCACGGCTTCGAGCGCCTCGGGCGTCGCGGCGGCGGCGATCTGGTCGAGAAGTTCGGTCTGCAGCTGGTCGGTGTCGATGGTCATCATGGTCCCCAATGGCGCTGGAGCGGTTAGCCGCTCAACGGCCAAAACAAAAGGGGCGCGGAAGGGTGGTCCCCTCCGCGCCCCTTGATGTCCGTTTCAATCGGCTGCGTTATGCAGCGACCTTGGCATCAAGCGCGGCCTGGACCTGCGCGATGATGGCCTTA
>JAAFIT010000435.1 GCA_013298745.1 Sphingomonadales bacterium | reverse complement strand
CCTCGCGGGTGTGCTGGGAGCAAAGACGCCGCTCAGCGACTTTCTCGGCTGGATCGGCGGCAATTTCGATCCGGCGGCGAATTGGGATGATCTGGCCTGGGTGCGCTCGCAATGGCCGGGGCCGCTGGTGGTGAAGGGCATCCTCCACCCGGATGATGCCAAGGCGGCGTTTGCGGCCGGCGCCGATGGCATTGTCGTGTCGAACCATGGCGGCCGGCAACTCGATGGCGCCATCTCGGCGGTGCGCGCGCTGCCGTCGATCCGCGATGCCGTCGGCTCCGGCGTCACCGTGCTTGCCGATGGCGGGGTGCGGTCGGGCCTCGATGTGCTGCGCTATCTGGCGCTGGGCGCCGATGGCGTGCTGCTGGGACGGGCCTGGGTGTGGGCGCTGGCGGCGGGCGGCGAGGCCGGCGTCGCGCACATGCTCGGGCTTTTGCGCACCGAACTGCGCGCCGCGATGGCGTTCACCGGTCGCACCCGGTTGCCGGGGGCGGCTGCGACTTCTAAACCCGTGGCATGACGCACAGCCTCGCCATTGCCCTTGCCCAGTTGAACGCCTCGGTCGGCGGGCTGGCGGCCAATTGCGATGCGATTCTGGCGGCGCGAGCCAAGGCGCCGGAAGCCGATCTGCTGGTCACGCCCGAGCTTTCGGTCGTTGGCTATCCACCCGAGGATCTGGTGCTCAAACCGGCGCTGGTCGCTGCCGCGATGGAGCGGGTGCAGCAACTCGCCGCGGCAACGGCCGATGGTGGCCCGGCGCTGCTCGTCGGCGCGCCGATCGCCGAACATGGCAAGCTGTTCAACGCCATGTTCCTCCTCGACGATGGCAAGATCGCCGGCATCACAAGGAAGCATGATCTGCCCAATTACGGCACCTTCGATGAAAAGCGCGTATTTGCCGCCGGGCCGTTGCCGGGGCCGCTGGTGTTGCGCGGCACCAGGATCGGCGTGCCGATCTGCGAGGACATGTGGTCGCCCGATGTCACCGAATGCCTCGCCGAAACCGGTGCCGAAATCCTCATCGTTCCCAATGGCTCGCCCTATGAAGTCGGCAAGGATGACCGGCGGTTGAGCCTTGCGGTCGCTCGCGTCACCGAAACCGGCCTGCCTTTGGTCTATCTCAATCGCGTCGGCGGGCAGGATGAACTGGTGTTCGATGGCGCCAGCTTCATCGTCAACGCCGATCGGTCGCTGGCGGTGCAACTGCCGGATTGGGACGAAACCGTCACCACCACGCACTGGACCCGCCACGGGCTGGGTCACCACTGGACCTGCGCGCAGGGCCCGCGCGCCGTGCTCGATGAAGACCCGGCCGACATCTACCACGCCATGCTTGTCGCCTTGCGCGATTATGTGAACCGCAACGGCTTTCCCGGCGTCGTTCTTGGTCTTTCAGGCGGCATCGATTCGGCGCTGTCGGCCGCGGTCGCCGTCGATGCGCTCGGCGCCGACCGGGTGTGGTGCGTGATGATGCCGTCGCCCTATACCAGCCAGGACAGTCTGGAGGATGCCGCCGAATGCGCCCGGCTGCTCGGCTGCCGGCTCGATACCGTCAACATCGGCCCTGCCATGGGGGCGTTCGCGCAGATGCTCGGGCCGCTGTTCGAGGGCCGGGCGGCGGATACTACCGAAGAGAACATCCAGTCGCGCATCCGCGGGCTGTCGTTGATGGCGCTGTCCAACAAGTTCGGCCCGATGCTGCTGACCACCGGCAACAAGTCCGAAATGAGCGTCGGTTACGCGACCATCTATGGCGACATGGCCGGCGGCTATTCGGTGCTGAAGGACATTTACAAGACGACGGTGTTCAAGCTGTGCGAATGGCGCAACGCTCATCACCCGCGCCTTTCCATCGGCCCGAAAGGCCCGGTGATGCCGCAGCGGGTGATCGACAAGCCGCCCACCGCCGAGCTGCGCGACAACCAGAAGGACCAGGACAGCCTGCCGCCCTATGATCTGCTCGATCGCATCCTGCTGGGGCTGGTCGAACATGAACGCGCGGCGGCGGAGCTTGTGGCGGAGGGCATCGATGCGGCCACCGTGGCGCGCATCGAACGCCTGCTCAACATCGCCGAATACAAGCGCCGCCAGGCGCCACCGGGGGTGAAGATCGGGCCGCGCAATTTCGGGCGGGATCGGCGGTATCCGATCACGAATGCTTTCAGGACGGCGTAGTCGCAGCGCCGCGAGCGCGTAGCCCGCTACGCGCCGACAGGCGCAAGACAGATCGGCGGGGCGAGGCGGCTTTCCCGCCTCGAACCCGTCCGGCGCCAGCATGGGCTTTGCCCAAGCCCTTCCTCCACTTTCATCCTTCAAACGCAAAAGCGGGACCCCGGATCAAGTCCGGGGTGACGAAGATCCGGTTGAGGCACATGCGACCTTGGTTGAACTCGTTGCCCGCTCGGTCGTGGCGGCAACACGGCATCGCGCTTGCGCGGTGCGGCACACTGTGTATTGCATAACTAATGCACCGTATCTGCCTCGCGCTGCTCCTCGCCGCATCCCCGGCGCTCGCCGCCAAAAAGCCGCCGCCACCGCCGCCATTGCCGCCGCTGGTGCTCGATGCCGCTGCGCCGATCGTTACGGTGATGATCGACGGCCAGCCGTTGCGGCTGCGCGTCGATCCTGGCACGTCGCGGCATGTGGAGATCAACGCCAGTGCGGCGAAGCGCCTCGATCTCGCCAATCCGGCGCGGTTGGTCGGCGGCAAGCCGGTCGATCTCGGCCGTACGGCAACCAGTGTCGGCAAGGTGACGGTTCGCGCTGTCACCAGTGATGAATTGGTCGACTATCAGGGCCGGGTGGTGCCGCTGGCGCTGGCCTGGTCGGATCGTGATCCGGTGTCGGGTGCCGATGGGCAGATCGGGCCGTGGCTGCTGCCGCATGACAGCATCCGCATCGTCCGCCGCCCGGTAGCGGCGACGGACCGCACCACCCGCCTGCCGATGCGGTTGAGCAGTGGGCGGGGCCTGTTGAGCGAAGCTGCAGTCGGTCG
>JAAFIT010000434.1 GCA_013298745.1 Sphingomonadales bacterium | reverse complement strand
TCGTGCCGGTGCCGTGGAAGCGGTTGCTGACGGTGCGCGAAACATGGGCCTATGCGCTCGGGAAGTTCTTCATCGATCCGATCTGGTGGTTCTTCCTGTTCTGGCTGCCGGGCTTTCTCGGCACGCGCTACAATCTCGATCTGCTCAGCTTCGGGCCGCCGCTGGTGGTGATTTATCTGATGTCGGACGCGGGCAGCATCATCGGCGGCTGGGCGTCATCGCGGATGATCAAGGCGGGCCGCTCGGTCAACTATGCCCGCAAGATGACGATGCTGCTTTGTGCCTTTGCCGTCACGCCGGTGATCTTCTCGCAATCGATCGATAGCCTGTGGACCAACGTGCTGATCATCGGCGTCGCGACCGCAGCACATCAGGCATTTTCGGCCAATCTCTACACTTTGCCATCCGATCTGTTCCCACGCAGCGCCGTGGGCTCGGTCATCGGCATCGGCGGGACCGTTGGCGCGATCGGCGGCATGGTGATGGCGAAATATGCAGGGTTCGTGCTCGACAGCATCGGCAGCTACACGCCGTTGTTCGCCGTCGCCGGCTCGGCCTATTTCCTGGCGCTCGGCGCTGTGCATGTCCTCAGCCCGCGACTGGCGCGCGCCGAGCTGGGCGACGCCTGAACCTTCAAGCGCGGGTTGCGGCCAGGCTTTCGCGTGCTGCAGTAGTCAGCAGTGCCAGATCGGGCGTGATCGACACGATGTCACAGCCGGCGGCGATCATCCGCCTGGCATAGGCCGGGCCGGAGCAATAGATGCCGACACGTTTGCGCGCCGCCTTGCAGCGCGCGATGATGTGATCGATCGTTTCGATCAGTTTGGGATCGTCGTTGTCCGGGCGCGGCGACACACCGATGGCGAGTGCCAGATCGGACGGGCCGATGAAGATGCCATCATAGCCTTCGACGGCAAGGATTTCTTCAAGGTTCGCCAGCCCGTCGCGGGTTTCGACCATTGCCAATGACACGACACTTTCGGAGGCCTGCGCCAGATAATCAGGCCCAAAACGATTTTGCGGCCGGCGCGGACCATAGGAGCGGCTGCCGTGCGGCGGATAATGCAGCGCGCCGGCAAAGGCGCGCGCTTCATCAGCACTGTTGATCATCGGCGCGATGACGCCATAGGCACCGAAATCAAGCATCCGCATGATCTCGGCCGGATTGTTGGCAGCGACCCGCACCAGCGGCTCGGCGCCGCCCACCTCGATCGCCATCAACAGCGGCGTCACACTCGCCACATCGGCGGCACCATGCTGGAGATCGACAAGCAATCCGTCATAGCCGCAGCGTGAAAGCGCTTCGGCGCTGAGGGCTGAGGGAATGTTGAGCCAACCAATGATAGCGGCACCGCCGTGGTTCCAGATCGAGCGTATGCGGTTCATCTTGGCCCCCGGCAGCAAAAAATGGCACCTCGATCACGCCGGAGTGCACGCTGGATTGTCATCTTTTGCGACATCAATCAACGCAACGACATCGCTGGTGCAACGATGTTGCACCAGAAGCATCGACAAACGCGCGATAACATGATTCTTTGGGCTGGCATGGCTCGAACACCCTCCCGAAAACTTGCCTTCAGGATCGCGATCGCCCTTGCTTGCAGCGTCGCCGTTCCGACAATGGCGCAGGCACAGCCCTTTGCCAGCGACGGAGACGAGGCCGATATGTTGGCGGCGACGCGTGCGGCGCGCAATGCCGGCAACTTCGATGAAGCTGAGACGAAGGCACGGCGTGGCATGGCGGCGTCCCCTGATCCGGTCTGGCCGCTGACACTGGCACTGATTCTCGCCGACCAGCGCCGCACTGAAGATGCCCTTGCGATACTGGCAACACCGCGCATCCCGCCATTGCCGATCACCGAGCGCCTTGCCGCGGAAGGCTATGCCCATCTCCAGGCCGACGATGATTGGCGTGCGTTGCGTGCCTATGGCGAACTGCTCCAGCTTCGCCCCGACAATGCCGAGGCGCGATCGAGCGTCGCCGGCATCCTTGAACGCCAGCGCGGCGTCCATGGCGCGGCGGCGCTCGACGGTGTCTCGCTCCGCCGCGCCGCGGACATGGCCGCGGCGCGAGTGCGCTGGGGCGCCGAGGTGCGCGGGGAGGACCCGGCGCTGCGTTTCAAAGGCACCGATCGCGCGCTCAATGATCTTGATTCGCTGCTGGCAAAGCTGCGCGCCGATCCCGATGCTGATCCTGACCTGGTGCGGCGCGTGCGAATCGACCGCATCGTGGCGCTGCGTGATAGGGTGCGCATGGCCGAGGTTGTTGCGGAAACCGAAGCGCTGTCACCACTCCCGGCCTTTGCCGATCAGGCGTATGCCGACGCCTTGCTTTATCTAGAAAGGCCTCGCGAGGCACTGGCGGCGTATGATCGCGTCCTCGCGGAGCAACCCGGCAAGATCCAGGCCTCCTACGGCCGGGTCTTCGCCTTGCTGGAGACCGAACAATTGAATGAGGCCGTCGCCGCGGCCGATGCCATTGTCGCGTCGCGCCCGCGCTTTGTCGGTTTTCGCGATGATCCGGCGCGCACGCCCGACCGCGAATATGCCTATGCCGCGCAACTCGCTGCGCAGGTGCGCTTGTGGAGCAATCGCGTCGCCGACGGCTTTGGCCGGATCGACACGATGGCGAATTCGGCGCCAGCGAGCTTTTCGCTGCGGCAGGCGCGCGCCGGTGCCTACAACACGCGCGGCTGGCCACGGGCAGCCGAACGCGAGGCCGAGATTGCCGCCAGCCTCAATCCCGGCAGCCTTTACAGCGATATCTTGCTCGCCGACACGGCATTAAGCCGTAACCGGCTCGACGAAGCGAAGACGCGAAGCGACGCGCTGATGCTTTTGGCGCCGGAAGACCTGTCGGTGCAAAATCTTGATCGCAATGTCAGGGCCCGCCGCGGCTGGGTGCTCGATGCCAATTGGAGCCCGACGTTCAACGAGGGCGGCGGCAACTTTCAGCGTGGCGAGGGCTATAGTCTTGATTCGGCGTTGCTGTCGCCGCG
>JAAFIT010000433.1 GCA_013298745.1 Sphingomonadales bacterium | reverse complement strand
GAGGCCGGTGATGTCGACGACCAGAATCGAGCCTAGCAGGAAACGGCCGTTCTCGAACGCAGCGGCGAATTCGTGCCGCCGCAGCCGCTTGCCGCGCGGGACGCCCGCGAGGTTGGTATAGTGGACATCAAGAAATTCGACGCCGGGATTGGCGGCAAGAAACGCCACCAGTTCGGCAGGATCGGCGGCGGTGGCGGGGCGTTGCATGGCAGCGGGGTTAGCGCAGCGCTTTTTGAGCAGCAAGCCGACTCGACACGGTTGCGGTCAATAGGTATTAAGAATTGTTCAGTTGTGGGGGCTTTTGTAATGTCTCGATTTGCCGCTGTTCTACTCGGACTTTTCGCCTTGCCGGCACACGCGGCGGTGACGCTCGACACGTCATGGCTGACGCTGCAGACCCAGTTAGACTTTGTCGATCAGGCGCCTGGCCTTGGCGCCCTGTCCTACTACTTCGGCTACAACAACATCGGCGGCTGCGAGAACGTGGTCGGGGAGTGCGGCGATTATGAAAATGGGCAACTGGTGTTACAGTTGACCAACAGCGGCTTCGACTATTCGGTGTCGATGTTCCAGAGCAACGCAATCACCAGCCTCCCGCCCAATACCTTCGTCGATTTCTCCGGCAGCTACCGCGCTGGCCGCGAAATGCGTTTTCAGGTGGTCGAAACACGGTCGGCGGTGGTGACACGCTGCGATATCAGCTGCCTGAACAGCTTCGGATTCAACGTCAATCAGGTGCAACTTGGCGCCAATAGCTGGCAGCTCGATGTGAGCGTCGGGACGTCGGGATCGGTCGATTTCGCCGCGCAGCAGATCGACCATCGTGTCCAGTTTCAGGTGAGCGAAGTCCCCGAGCCGGCAAGCTGGGCGATGTTGATCGCCGGCTTCGGGCTGGTCGGGGCTGCGGCGCGGCACAACCGGCGCGACCAGACGCGATTGCAGCCGAACTGAAGCGGCGAACCCTATCCGCTCAACGTGATGGGGCGGGTCGTCGACTAGTGCCGAATGTTCACGCCGCGGCCGCCTGTGCCACCGGCACGCCGTTGACGATGCGGGCATCGATCGCAAAGTCCCTGGCGATCTCGCGCACCGTCATCTTCGCCGACATCATTACCGATGGGGTGCCGCCGCCGGGCTGGGTGCTCTGGCCGACGAGATAGAGGTTCGACACATCCTCGCTGCGGTTGTGCGGGCGGAAGAACGCCGTCTGGGTGAGCACCGGTTCGACGCCGAAGCCGTTGCCGACATAGGAACCCAGTGTCTGCTCGAAATAATCGGGCGTGACATAGCTCTGGTAGACCAGCCGCTCCTTGAGGTTCGGGATATAGCCGCGTTCCTCGAGGAAGGTCAGCACCTTGTCCTTGTAGGCTTCGCCGATCTTGCTCCAATCGAGGTCGCTCTGGTTATTCGGCACCGGGATCAGCGTGTAGGCGGCGTGATGGCCTTCGGGCGCCAGGCTCGGGTCGGTCAGCGTCGGGATATGGAGATATTGCGAGAAATCGGGGCCGAGGATCTTGCGCTCGAAAATGTCGGTGAGCAGTTCCTCGTAGCGCGGCCCGAGGATGATATTGTGGTGCTGAAGGTCGGGGTCGCCCGCCTGCTTCCTGTAGCCGAAATAGATCACCATCAGCGACATCGACTGTTTGCGGAACTTGACCAGCGCGTCGCGATTGATGGTGCGATGCTGCTTGTCGATCATCTTCATGTAGGTGGTGGCATAATCGGCGTTCGACACGACGACATCAGCGGCGATGGTTTCGCCTGACGCCAAGGTGACACCTGTGGTCACACGCTTGCCGCTGCGCTTCTCGACATTGATGCTCTTGACTTCGGCGTTGAGCTGGACGGTACCGCCCATCTCCTCGAACTTGCGGATCAGCGCCTTGACCAGCGCGCCGGTGCCGCCAATGGCGAAGTGAATCCCCCAGGTCTTTTCGACAAAGTGGATCATCGCATAGATCGCCGGCACCTTCATCGGGTTGCCGCCGACGAGCAGGGGTTCAAAGCTGAACACCTGGCGCATCTTGTCCGACTTGAAATACTTCTTGATCAGCGAGAACAGCGGCTGGACGGCGCCGAGCTTCAACAGATCGGGGACGACGCCGAGCATCTGCCCGACATTGCCGAAATAGGTGTAGCCGAGTTCGAGGAAACCGCGGTTGAAGATGGCGCGCGCCTGCTCGTGGAAGGCCTCATAGCCTGCCATGTCTTCGGGGGCCAAAGCCATGATCTGGCGGCGGACATTCTCCGGATCGGCGTCATAATCGAAGAAGGTGCCGTCATCGAAATAGATGCGGTAGAACGGCAGGATCGGGATGATGTCGAGGTAGCGGCTGGTGTTGGGGCCGCCGCTGTTGCCGCTGGTGATGCGCTTGTCATCGCCCAGCACATGCGCCGGAAAGTCCGGCTCCCCCAGCATCGCATGGTCCCGCTCAAGGCTGAACAGTTCCTCGATGAAGTGCGGCACGGTGAGCACCGTCGGCCCCATGTCGAAGGTGAAGCCCGCTTCGCGCCGCACATAGGCGCGGCCGCCGGGGGCATCGAGCTTTTCGAGCAGGCGCGTCTGAAAGCCGAGGCTTTGCAGCCGCATCGCACAGGCGATGCCGCCGAAACCCGAGCCGATGACGATGGCGGTCTTGCGTTCCATGGTGATGGGATACTCCTTGCCGCTGCGGCTAAGCCTTTCGGCGCGGGAGTTCAAAGCCAAATGTGTCGCAGGTAATAACCCTTACGCCTCGATCAGCTTCTTCAGCTCGGTCTTGAGGATCTTGCCATTGGCGTTGCGGACCAGCGGCTCATGCGAGAATTGCACCGCCACCGGCACCTTGAACGCCGCCAGCCGCGCCGCGACGAAGCTGCGCAGTTCGTCCTCGGTGGCGGTCATGCCAGGTTTCAGTGTCACAAAGGCATAGGGTTCTTCGCCCAGCGTCTTGTGCGGCCGGCCGACGAGCGCTGCGTCCATGATCGCCGGATGGTCGTAGAGCGCGTTCTCGACCTCG
>JAAFIT010000432.1 GCA_013298745.1 Sphingomonadales bacterium | reverse complement strand
TCGACAATCTGGTGAAAGGGTCGTCGGGCCAGGCCATCCAGAATTTCAACCTGATGTTCGGCCTGCCCGAAACCATGGGGCTCGAAGCAGCACCGCTGTTTCCATGAGCGAATTTGCCATTCAGACGCCGCGCCTGACGTTGCGCACATGGCGCGATGCCGATCTGATGCCGTTCAACGCCATGTGCCGCGACCCGGAGGTGATGGCGCATTTGGGGCCGCTGCAGACACTCGACGAAACTCGTACGATCATTACGCGCCAGCAGGCGCTCCAGACCGAACGTGGCCATTGCTTCTGGGCGCTCGAACGCAAAGACGACGGCGCATTTCTCGGCTTTTGTGGCCTCAAGATTGCGCCGCCGGGGATTGCCGGCCTTGAAGGCGCCTTTGAAATCGGCTGGCGCCTGCGCCGCGATGCCTGGGGCCTAGGCTATGCTCGCGAGGCTGCCGAGGCGAGCCTCATCTGGGGGTTCGCCAATCTGCCCGATGATCGCATCATCGCAATCACCACACCGGCCAATGTCCGCAGTTGGGGCCTGATGGAACGGCTCGGCATGAAGCGCCGCTACGATCTCGATTTCGCCCATCCCGCATTGGCGGCCGATGATCCGCTCAGCCCGCACATCACTTATGAGATGCTCCGGTGACCGGCCTTTACCCCTTCAACGGGATCGTGCCGCAGGTCGCCGCCAGCGCCTTCATCGCTCCCGGCGCTCGCGTGATCGGCGATGTCCAGATCGGCGAAGACTCGTCGATCTGGTACAATTGCGTGCTGCGCGGCGATGTCGAGACCATCCAGGTCGGCGCCCGGTCCAATATACAGGATGGCAGTGTCGTCCATGTCACCACCCGGCGCTGGAAGACCGAAATTCACGATGATGTGCTGATCGGCCATCTGGCGATGATCCATGGCTGCATCATCGAATCGCACGGCTTCATCGGCCTTGGCGCCATCGTCATGGACGGCTGTGTCGTCGAACGCGGTGGCATGCTCGCCGCCGGCGCAATGCTCACCCCCGGCAAGCGCATCGCCAGCGGCGAACTCTGGGCCGGTCGGCCGGCGAAGCTGCTGCGAACGTTGAGCGAGGAGGAAGTGCTGCGCAATCGCGCTGCAAGCGCCGGTTATGTCGAACTGGCCAAACGCCATCGGGAATCGCTGGCAGGCTGACGACTATTTGTCGACGCCCTTCACCTTCCCCCACTGCCGCGCCGCCGTGTAACCAAGGTAGCCGGTGCCGAACAGCGCGTAGAGCGGCTCGGGCAGCGCTTCGAGATAGGCGGTCATGCCCTGGCTGATCGCCGCCGCCATCTCGGGCCGCGTCGCCGCGATCAGCCCCATCGGCAGCGACCACAGCAACAGCACATACATGACATAGAGAAACCCCGGCCGCGCCCGGCTGGTCCAGGGGTCACTGCTGCTGGCCTCGGCGACGATCGCCGCCATTTGCGCCTTCAGAAGCTCGAGTTCGTGCGCGCCATCGAGCCGCGCCGCTTCTCGGGCCTTGGGATCGGGGATGATCTTGTCGAGTAGCGCGGCGACAGGTGCGATCAGGGCATCAACGAGCGGCATGTCAGGCTCCCCGGCTGGCGATATCAGGTCAACTATCCCATTTGGTTATCATTGTCAAGAAAAAAGGCCGGATCGGCTCGCAATCGGCTTTCCGGCTATGTCTGCCATAATGGGGGGAAGATGGTCGGAGCGACAGGATTCGAACCTGCGACCCTTAGACCCCCAGTCTAATGCGCTACCAGGCTGCGCCACGCTCCGATCCGATGCGCGCTTAGGACAGTCCCGCCAGCGATGCAAGCCGAACCACGCCCCAGTGTGCCCAGCAGGCTATTCGATCTCGAGATTATGCACCTTCATCAGGTCATACAGCGTCGGACGACTGACCCCCAGAATTTTGGCCGCAGTCGAAAGATTGTTCTGGGTGCGTGCCAACACGCGGCGGATCGCCATGCGATCGGCATTCTCGCGCGCCGCCTTCAGCGACATGGTGCTGATGTCCTCGCTCCGATCAAGGTCCAGATCGCCAGCGGTCAACCGTGTGGATTCCGCCATGATGACAGCGCGCTTCATGCGATTTTCGAGCTCGCGGACATTGCCGGGCCAGGTGTGATCGCTGATGGCGGCCACGGCATCAGGGGTCAACCCTTTGAAACTGCGGCCATTCTCGCGTGCAAACTTGGTCAGGAAATGATGCGCCAGCAGCACGGCGTCACCCGGCCGCTCGGCCAGTGTCGGAATCCGCACGACGATTTCGGCGAGCCGGTAATAGAGATCCTCGCGGAACCGCCCGGCGGCGATCATCGCATCGAGATTCTGGTGGGTGGCGCAGACAATCCGGACATCGACGGGGATCGGCTTGCGACCACCGATCCGCTCGATAACGCGTTCCTGGAGGAATCGCAGCAGCTTGACCTGCAACGGCAACGGGATATCGCCGACTTCATCAAGAAACAGCGTGCCGCCTTCGGCCAGTTCGATCTTGCCTTCCTGGGTCTTGACCGCGCCGGTAAAAGCGCCGCGTTCATAGCCGAACAGTTCCGATTCGAGCAGATTTTCCGGAATTGCGGCGCAGTTGATGGCGATGAACGGCTTGCTGGCGCGCAGCGACGCCTTGTGCAGGCCAGCCGCCAGCAATTCCTTGCCGGTGCCGCTGGCGCCGAGCAGCATGACCGACACCTGGGCGGTCGACACCCGCTCGATCATGCGCGCCACCTTGATCATTTCGGGTGCCGCGGTGATGATGCCGCCAAGCACATTGGCGGTCTGGATGGTATCCGCAAGCCTGCGGTTTTCGGCCTCCAGATCAGCGACATGGAAGGCGCGGCGAACGATCAGCCCAAGCTCGTCGATATCGACCGGCTTGGAATAGAAATCGAACGCTCCTTCGGCAATGGCGCGCCGGGCGCTTTCCCGGGCACCATGGCCCGAGGCGACGATGACCTTGGTGCTGGGCCGTGTCTGGAGGATCTCCGCCAGCGTCGCAAAGCCTTCGCT
>JAAFIT010000431.1 GCA_013298745.1 Sphingomonadales bacterium | reverse complement strand
CCGGGTTGCAGCGCGCCCGCTGGTCAACCGCGCCGCGCAGTTCCCAACAGTCGATTGCCGCGGCCATGTCGCCGGCGCAGGCCAAGGCGCTGGCAGTCACACGATTGCATGCTGGCCAGGTAGCACGGGTGCGGCGCACGCTCCGTCTCTCGTGGCGGCATGTTGGCGTGCGCGCCGGAGCGCATGTGTCTTTGCCCGGGGACGCCGCAATCTGGCGGGTGCGCGAGGCCCGGTTCGAAAACTTCATCGTTCACCTTGAACTTGAACAGGTTGTGCCAACCATGGCGGCAACGCGTGTCGGGGTGGTCGAGGCCGACGGTGGCCGCGCGTTGACGTCGGACATCATGCCGGTCGGCGAAACCACCCTGCATATTCTGGATTTGCCGCCATTGGATGCCAACCCTGCATCGGCGCCGCGGCTGTGGGTTGCGGGTGGTGGCGCAGCATCTGGCTGGCGGCGGGCCGCAGTTCTGCTGCGCGCAGACAATCAGGATGAATTCGCCAATATCGGCCTGCTTGAGGGCGGAACGATGATCGGGACAGCTTTGACCGTGTTGCCGCCGGCCAGAAGTTGCGGCTGGGATCGATTTTCCTCGATTGACGTCGAACTGCTGTCCGATCGCGATTGGCTTGAGCCGCGTGCTCCCTCGGCAGTTCTTGCCGGCGCCAATCTGGCGTTGATTGGCGATGAGCTGGTCCAGTTTGCTGACATCGACGTCCTCGGTCCCCGGCGGTTTCGTCTGTCCCGGCTGTTGCGCGGCCGCCGCGGCACCGAAGCCGCGATGGGGGGACACGCGATCGCCGAGCGGTTCGTTTTGCTCGATCCGGCGCGCATGCTGCCGGTGGATTTCGCCCTGGATTCGCTGGGCCGCTCTGGCGTTGCGCGTCCCGCAGGCGGTGGCGACGCGGCCGTGACTGACACCGGCTTCACGATTACCGGAAACGCGGTACGACCATTGTCACCGGTGCATCTGCGGGCGCGACGCGATGGTGGTGACATTGTTGTCAGTTGGGTGCGTCGCAGCCGCACCGGCTTTGCCTGGATCGACTTCGTCGATGCGCCGATCGGGGAAGATCGCGAGGCCTATCGTATCGATGTGCACCTCGATGGCCGATTTGCTCGGCAGGTCGAGGTGACGTCGGCTATGTTTGCCTATCCATCGGCGGATCGGATTTCTGATGGCGACGGCAGCGTTGTCGATATCCAAGTCGCACAGTTGAGTGGCGCGGTCGGACCTGGATCCGCCGCCGCAATCCGCATCACAATCTGAATGCATGGAGACTGTATGGACGAAACGATTCGGTGGGCGCTGCCCTTGCTGGCATCAGGGCAGGCGCAGAAGGAAATCACCCATAACGAGGCGATTGGAGCGATTGACCGGTTGCTGCACCTCGCCGTTCTCAGCCGCAACGTGGTGACGCCGCCAACGCAACCAGTGGCGGGCGATGCTTACATCATTGGCGCATCGCCATCCGGCGCCTGGACCGGCGCAGGTGGACAACTGGCTAGTTTTGACGGCTTTGGCTGGATCATTTCGATGCCAAAGCCTGGTTGCATTGCCTGGGTGGCAGACGAGCAACAGTTTGCCGTCCATGCGGACGGTGGTTGGTTGATCGGGGGCTGGCCGACACAAGGGTTGTTGATCGGCGGGCGAACAGTGCTCGCGGCTGCCCCGGTAAATGTTGCGTCGCCAGAAGGCGGCACGACGGTCGATACGGAATGTCGAGCAGCCTTAGCGGAATTGCTGGTTGCTTTGCGCCATCAAAGTGTCATTATTTGAACAGTTCAAGCAGCGTTTGCCTCTCATTCCCTTCGTCACTGTGGCGCGCAAGCAACAGAGTGCTCTAATCGCTGCTTGCACCGGTCCAGCGGACTGGGCTAGAAGTTGTTCAAGTGAAGTTCACAGATGGAGTTATAACGGGATGACAATGCGTACACTCGCAGCAGCAATCGTGCTCGGCACGACGGCGCTCAGCAGCCCGGTTCTGGCAAAGGATCAGGCCTGGTACATCGGCCTCGAAGCCGGTCCGAACCTGATGCAGAACCAGCTGTTCGACATTCGCAATGCCGCGCAGACCCAGGTCGCTGAAGATGGCATCCGCGCCCGTCACAAGATCGGCTACGACGTCGGTGGCAACATCGGCTATGATTTCGGCAAGTTCCGCGCCGAATTCGAAGTGGCTTACAAGGCCAACTCCATCGACAATATGATCGTCGAGCAGGCCGTCCCTGCCATTCCCTTCGGTATTCCGACCGCTCCGGCGACCACTGTCACCGCTTCGGTTCCGAGCCTGGGTGTCAAGAATCTTGCCGATGGCGATGCTCGCGTCCTCTCGTTCATGGCGAACGGTTACTATGATGCCGGTGGCCAGGGTCGTGACCTTGGCGCTTACATCGGTGCCGGTGTTGGTATCGCTCGTGTTCAGCATGCCAACTACGCACTGGTTGGTGGTGGAGCCAATTTCATCGACGACAGCGACACCGGCGTTGCTTGGCAGGTTCTCGCCGGCGTCTACAAGCCGATTTCCGATCATGTCGATATCGGCCTGAAGTATCGTTTCTTCAACGTCGACAACGTTGACACCTTCACCACCAACGGCCTGGCGACGCAGACCCGCTATCGCAGCCACAGCCTGATGTTCACGCTGGCTTACAACTTCTTCGAGCCGGTCGATTGCAACTGCGCTGCTCCGCCGCCGCCGCCGCCGCCGCTGCCGCCGTGCCCGCCTGCTGCTGTGACCCCGGGTCCGTTCCTGGTGTTCTTCGATTGGGACAAGTCGCTGATCACGGCTGACGCCGCTCAGATCCTCGACCGTGCCGCCGAACAGTTCCAGGCAACTGGCCAGGCCAATGTTGCTCTCGCCGGTCACGCCGATACCTCGGGTACCGCCGATTACAACATGCGTCTGTCGCAGCGTCGCGCTGATGCCGTTAAGGCCTATCTGGCCGGCAAGGGCATCCCCGAAGCAGCGATGGTCACCGAAGCCTTCGGTGAAACTCGCC
>JAAFIT010000430.1 GCA_013298745.1 Sphingomonadales bacterium | reverse complement strand
AACGCGCCGGGCTGCTCTCGACCGGCGTGCGCGACCCCTTTGCCATCGTCATGGAGGAGGTGAAGTCCCCCACCGTCGCGATCATCGACGGCAAGGAGACCATCCTGCTCGGCACCTACAACTATATGGGGATGACCTTCGACCCGGACGTCATCGCCGCCGGCAAGGACGCGCTGGATCGCTTCGGCGCCGGCACCACCGGCAGCCGCGTTCTCAACGGCACCTATCAGGGCCATAAGGAATGCGAGGACGCGCTCAAGGATTTTTACGGAATGGACCATGCCATGGTCTTTTCCACCGGCTATCAGGCCAATCTTGGCATGGTGTCGACGCTCGCCGGCAAGGGCGATTACATCATCCTCGATGCCGACAGCCATGCCTCGATCTATGACGGCTGCTACCTCGGCAATGCCGATATCGTCCGCTTCAAGCACAACAGCGCCGAAGACCTCGAAAAGCGCCTGCGCCGCTTGCCGCCCGAAGCCGGCAAGCTCGTCATCCTCGAAGGCGTCTATTCGATGCTCGGCGATATCGCCCCGCTGAAGGAGCTTGTCGCCATCGCCAAGGCGCATGGCGCCATGGTGCTCGTCGATGAAGCGCATGGCATGGGTTTCTTCGGCGAACATGGCCGCGGCGTTTATGAAGCCGCCGGCGTTGCCGATGATGTCGATTTCGTCGTCGGTACCTTCTCCAAATCGGTCGGCACCGTCGGCGGTTTCTGCGTTTCCAATCACCCAAAGTTCGAGATTCTGCGCCTTGTCTGCCGCCCTTACACCTTCACCGCCTCGCTGCCTCCGGCCGTTGTCGCCTGTGCCGCGACGAGCATTCGCAAGCTGATGCACGCCGGCGACAAGCGTGAGCGGCTGTGGGCGATGACGCGCAAGCTGCACAGCGGCTTGAAGGCGCGCGGTTTCCGCCTCGCCACCGAAACGCCCGAAAGCGCCATTGTCTCGGTGCTGATGCCCGATCAGGAAACCACTGTCCGCATGTGGGCGGCGATGATCGCGCTGGGCGTTTATGTGAACATGTCGCGCCCACCGGCCACCCCTGCCGGCGTGTTCCTGCTGCGCTGCTCACTGTGCGCTGAACATTCGGCGGAACAGTTGGAAACTGTACTCGAACGCTTTGCCGACGCTGCGGCGATGACAGGATTATTCGCAAACGCGGCGGCGTGAATTCGAAAGGCTTGCGCGACGGCGAAAACTCGGTTCAATTATGACCGTCACCTCTTGCCATCCGGAGCGCATAGCCATGTCCATGCCAAAGCTTGTCGCCACTGCTGTTGTTGCTGTCGCGTTGTTTGCGCCGGCGCTCGCCCAACCCGGTAATCCGGCCGCGATGCGCGAAAAGCTGATGGAGCAGAATGGAAAGGACGCCAAACTGGGCGGCCAGATGCTGAAGGGCGAAGTGCCCTTCGATGCCGCCAAGGCGCAGGCGATCTTTGCCAGCATGCATGATGTGGCGGGCAAGTTCGGCAATTATTTCCCCGCCGGCAGTGGTGGTGGCAACTCCGAAGCGGCACCGGCCGTGTGGGAAAAACCTGCTGAGTTCAAGGCAGCGCTCGCCAAGTTCGAAAAGGACACGGCGGCTGCGATGGCCGCCAAGGTCACCACCAAGGAAGCCTTTGGCCAGCAGTTCATGGCCGTGACCGCCAATTGCAAAAGCTGCCACGAAGTGTTCCGCATCAAGAAGTAAGCGGCTGGCGTGTCACGCCTCGCCCGTGTTTTCCTGATTCTCGGCTTGGTCGCTGCGGCGGCGCTGTTCGCGCTGACCGAGCCCCAGCGTCTGCCCAGTAGCGCGATTGCCTCCGCCAACAGCGGCAACACGCAGCGCGGCGCGCGCATCTTCTGGGCCGGCGGCTGTGCGTCTTGCCATGCATCGGCGGGTGCCAAGGGGGACGACCGGTTGAAGCTGGGTGGTGGAGCGCCGCTGAAAACGCCGTTCGGAAGTTTTCATGCCCCCAATATCTCGCCAGACAAGGCGCATGGCATCGGCGATTGGTCGCTGGCCGATTTTGCCAATGCCATGCAGCGCGGCGTCGATCCGGACGGCCGTCACCTCTACCCCGCCTTTCCCTATGCATCGTACCAGCGGATGACCAAGGGCGATGTCGCTGACCTGTTCGCCTATTTGAATACCCTGCCGCCAGTGGCCGCAGACGCGCCGCAAACGACATTGTCATTCCCCTTCAACATCCGCCGCGGCATCGGACTGTGGAAATTTGCCTTCATGGGGGATGCCGGCCCGGTGGTCGACCTGCCCGCCGCAGCGTCGCCAGAGGAGCGTGCAGGGCAATATCTTGTCGAAGGCCCTGGCCATTGCGGCGAATGCCATACGGCGCGGGGGTTGCGCGGCCTCGGCGCCCCGGATCGCGCCCGTTGGCTGGCGGGTGCAGCCAGCCTCGATGGGCCAGGCAAGGTGCCCAACATCACGCCCGGCCCGTCCGGTATCGGCAACTGGTCGGCAGCAGAGATCGCGGATTATCTCGAAACCGGCTTTACGCCCGACTATGATTCGGTCGGCGGCTCGATGGTGGAGGTGCAGGCCAATATGGCCAAGCTCACACCAGCGGATCGTGCAGCTATCGCTGCTTATCTGAAGGCAATTCCGGCGCATTGACGCCACCATCGCCAACCCGGTTGCGACCCGCTATCGCTGCCGCGGGATGACAAGTGTCACGCGCCTCACGCTTACCAATTTCCGCAGCTATGCCAGTGTCGGTATCGCAGCGACGCCCGGCGCGGTGGTAATCACCGGCGATAATGGTGCCGGCAAAACCAATATTCTGGATGCCATCTCGCTTCTCGGGCCCGGCCGCGGTTTGCGCGGCGCCGCTTTGTCGGATGCCGCGCGCAGCAATGGCCCAGGCGGCTGGAGCGTTGCCGCGACGTTGATGACCAATGGCGGTGCCGTAGAATTGGGAACCGGGACCAGCGCCGCCGCGCCCGAGCGCCGCATCGTGCGGGTCAATGGCGCAACGGCCACAGCGGCTGCATTGGGCGAATGGCTGGCGCTCG
>JAAFIT010000043.1 GCA_013298745.1 Sphingomonadales bacterium | reverse complement strand
CCGCCTCGCGGATCGCCAGTTCGCGTTCGTACAGCCGCGCCTTGAGCATTTTCATCGCCGTCGCACGGTTCTTGTGCTGTGATCGCTCGTTCTGGCAGGCGACGATGACGCCGGTGGGCATATGGGTGATGCGCACGGCGGAATCGGTGGTGTTGACGTGCTGGCCGCCGGCGCCCGAAGCGCGATAGGTATCGATCTTGAGATCGCTTTCCTTGATGTCGATCTCGATATCATCGTCGATCTGCGGATAGACCCAGACGCTGGCAAAGCTGGTGTGCCGCCGCGCCGCGCTGTCATAGGGCGAAATCCGCACCAGGCGGTGCACGCCGCTCTCGGTCTTGGCCCAGCCATAGGCTTGGGCGCCCTTGATCAGCATCGTCGCGTTCTTGATGCCGGCTTGTTCCCCTGAGTTGAAATCGATCAGCTCGACCTTGTAGCCGCGCTGTTCCGCCCAGCGCGCATACATGCGCTGGAGCATCGACGCCCAATCCTGGCTTTCGGTGCCGCCGGCGCCCGAATTGATTTCGATATAGGTGTCGTTGTTGTCGGCCTCGCCGCTCAGCAACGCCGCGACCTTGTCACGCTCGGCCTTTTCGGCGAGCGCCTTCAGTGCGGCAACGCCTTCGCTCGCCATGTCCTCATCGCCTTCGGCCTCGGCCATTTCGATGAGTTCCGACGTGTCGGCAAGATCGGTTTCGATGCTGCGCGTCGCCGTGATCGCTTCATCGAGGCGGCGGCGTTCGAGCATGACGGCCTGTGCCGCCTTGGGATTGTCCCAGAGCTTGGGGTCCTCGACGCGGTTGTTCAGTTCATCGAGACGACGAAGCGCACGATCCCAGTCAAAGAAACCTCCTCAACAGGTCCAGCGCCTGTTTGATGGAATCGGCATAGGCTTGGGCTTCGGCCCGCATGACAATCGTCCCGCAAAATCAAGAGCGCGCGGTGTAGAAGCTGGTGCGCCGGGGTGCAAGGGGCGTCTGTGGCACACCACCAGCGGCTGGGGCTTGGGGCCGCCGGCCCCAACCGCCGGAGGCCCTAATAAATCCCGCCCTCGTTGCGCATGAAGTCCGCATCGCTGCGCACCCGGCCGCCGCCGACGACCGCCATGCCATCGCCGCGGCCATTGCCGGTGCGGCGCGGCTCGCTTTCGGGCTTGAAGGCTTCCCAGATCACGGCGGCCTTGTTCTCGTTACCCGGCCAGGTGCCATAGACACGTTTGCCGCTGCGCCGGTCGACGCGGACCATGCGGACGCCGGGCGGGATGACGAAAGGCAGCTTCGGTTCATCCTTCAACGCCAGTTCGCCGAAGCGCCGCCAGATCGGCGCTGCCACCGTGCCGCCCTGGGCATAGCCACCCAGATTGCGCGGCGTGTCATAGCCCATGTAGAGGCCGGCCACGAGTTGCTGGGTGCCGCCGACGAACCAGACATCCTTGGGGCCGCTGGTGGTGCCGGTCTTGCCGGCGAGCGGGCGATCGAGCTTCAGCAATTCGGTGCCGGTGCCGCGCTGGATGACGCCTTCCATCAGATGCACCGCCTGATAGGCGGTACGCGCATCGATCACCTGTTTCGGCGTGCCGCCGGGGCGTGGCATCGGCCCGCCATCCCAATCGGCGGCGGCACAGCCTGGGCAGCTGCGATTGTCACGGCGATAGATCACCTTGCCATCACGGTCCTGCACCATGTCAATCAACGAGGGTTCGAGCGCGCGGCCGGCGTTGAACAATTGCGCATAGGCGTTGGTGAGCTTGAGCACTGTCGTTTCGCCAGCGCCGAGCGCGATGGCGAGCACGGGCTGGTACGAACCGATGCCCAGCGCCTTGGCCTGCGCCACCACCTTGTCCATGCCGGTGTTATAGGCGATGCGCACCGTCATCAGGTTGCGGGATTGTTCAAGGCCCCAGCGCAATGTCTGCGCCCCCGCCCCTCGCATGCCGCCGAAATTGCGGAAGCATTTCTGGCCGAGCGTGCGGCTCTGATAGACGCAATAGGGCGCATCGACGACGATCGACGAGGGCGTGAAGCCATTGTCCATCGCGGTTGCATAAACGATCGGCTTGAACGTCGATCCCGGCTGGCGCTTGGCCTGTGTCGCGCGGTTGAAGGATTGCGCGCGCGCATCAAAGCCGCCGACCAGCGCCATCACCCGGCCGGTATGCGGCTCCTCCACCACCATGCCGCCAGAGATTTCCGGCGCCTGGCGCAGCTGGTAATAATCACCGCTCTTGGTGACCGGAATGACGTCGCCGGGTTTGAGCAGTTGTGCCGCCGCCTGCGCCGTGCCGCGCAAGGGACTGGACGCCGCCCAGCCGGGCATGATGCCGGTGCTGCCATCGGTGAAGCCGAGTTTCGATGTGTCGCCATCCTTCGACAGCACCACCGCCTTCTTCCATTCGGCAAAGCCCAGCGGCACAGCGGCGCTGCCCAGCCGCCCCTGCCAGCCATCGCCAATCTCGATCTTGGTGACTGGCCCGCGCCAGGCACGGCCGCGTTCAAAGCGCATGAAGCCGTCGCGCATGGCGATTTCGGCGGCTTCCTGATATTTCGGATTAAGCGAGGTACGGATCCACAGCCCGCCGCCATAAACGCTGTTGCGCCCATCCGCCGGCGATTCGCCAAAGCGCGCGATCAACGACCGCCGCACATCCTCGGTGAAATAATCCGCCGCGCGCGGCTGGGTGATGCCGCGATTGGGCACGGCGACCAGGGGCGTTGCTGCCGCTGCGGCGCGCTCGGCTTCGGTGATATAGCCATTGGCGAGCATCTGTTTCAGCACATAATCGCGGCGTGCCACGGCGCGGGCGTTCTGCGACACCGGGCTGTAGGTGCTCGGCGCCTTGGGCAGGATGGCGAGATAGGCCATCTGCGCCAGATCGAGATCGGTTGCCGATTTGCCGAAATAGGCCTGGGCTGCCGCCTCAACGCCATAGGCGTTGCGGCCGAGGAAGATCTGATTGAGGTAGAGTTCGAGAATCTGCTGCTTGGTGAACGCCGCCTCGATACGCCGCGCCAGCAACGCCTCACGCAGCTTGCGGCTGTAAGTCACTTCATTGCCGATCAGCGACTTCGCCACCTGCTGGGTGATCGTCGAGGCACCGACCGGGCGCTTGTCGGTGAACCAGCTTTCGACATTGGTGATCACCGCCGCGGCAATGCCCTGATAATCGAGGCCGCCATGATCGAAGAAGGTCTTGTCCTCGGCCGAAATATAGGCCTGCACCAAGCGCTTGGGGATTTCATTGTATGGCAGATACACCCGGCGCTCGCGGGTGAAACTCATCACCACATTGCCGTCGATATCGCGCACCGTCGATGGCAGCGCCGCCGCATAATTGGCCAGCGCGGCTTCGTCGGGCAGGTCCTTCTGCGCCGACCAGAACTGCCAGCCGACCAGCGCCACCACCAGTGTCGCCGCCCCGCCTGCCCATAAAACCCAACGCCGCATTCAAGCTCCGACCGATTGCCGAAACGCGATAGCCGGTGGAACGGCATAGGGGAAGCGCTGCGTCACTTGTCCCCCAGCAAATGTCGCTCGACGGCGCGGGCGATGCCTTCGGCGACCTTGCGACGACCGCTGTCGGAGAACAGGAAATCCGCATCCTCACTGTTGGTGACATAGCCGGTTTCGAGCAGCACCGACGGCACATCGGGCGCCTTCAACACCCAGAAGCCGGCGAAATGGTGGAATTCGCCACGAAAAGGGATGCGGCTCGACAGTTCATCCTGCAGGATCTCGGCGAACGCCACCGAGACATTGACCGTGGCGCGGCGCGACAGATCGATCATGATATCGCCGACATCGGGCGCCTCGACGCCCAGATTGACGCCGCCGATGATGTCCGCCTTGTTTTCGCGCGCCGCCAGCCGCGCCGCGATCGCGTCCGACGCTACCGACGACAGCGTATAGACACTGGCGCCGCGCGCCTGGGCGTTGCCGGCGGCGTCGGCGTGGATCGAGATGAACAGATCGGCGCGCGCCGCCCGGGCAATGGCGACACGGCCGCCCAGGGGAATGAAGCGATCATCGGCACGGGTCAGCTTGACGCGGACCTTCCCGGACTTTTCGAGGCGGCGGGCGGTGTCCTGCGCAATTGCCAGCGTCACATTCTTTTCATAGCCGCCATTGACGCTGATCGCGCCGACATCCTTGCCGCCATGCCCGGCATCGATCACGACCAGCGGCTTGCCACCGGAGCGGGGGCGAACGCCGGGCGCACGGGTTTTCGGCGTGAAGGGCGGCAGTGGCTCGGGCGTGGGTGCCGCAACGTCAGGGGCTGGGGACGATGCAATGGCGGGCGCGGCGACGGTTGCGGGCGCCGCCACTTCGGGGGGTGGCGCGCTGATGGCTGGTTTTGGCGCTTCGGCGGACGCCGGTTTGGGGGCGGTCTTTTCGCCACCAAACATTGTCGCCGGCAATTCGAAGCTGTCGCTCGGCCGCGTCGGTGCGGGTGGCACGCTGGCGGCGCCGAGCACCGGTAGCGGCCGGCGGCCACGCGCCACCTGTGTGGTGAACGCCGTCATCGGCACGCGCCGCAGCGTCAGCACCAGTGACCAGTCCTTGCCGGAGCCGCTCGCCCGCGCCGTGACGATTTCGAGCGGGGCGGCGAGATCGATGACGACCCGCACCACACCGGGCGAAAAATTGCCGACACGCAGGCCGGTAACGCTGCCGGCACCCGCTGCCGTCAGGCGCTCGGCAACAACGGCGGGAAGATCGACGACCAGCCGGTCGGGGCTCGACAGCGCGAGGCTGTGCGCCACGGCGATCGCGCCGTCGCTTTTGAGCGTGACGACGCCGGGGGTGATGGTGATGTCGGTCACGCGCGCGGCGAGCAACGGCGCCGGGGCAAGCAGGATCAGCAGAGCGAGGAGGAAACGCACGCGGCAGAGATACGGGGCTGGCGAGTCGGGCGCAACCGAGTTGGGCGGTCTGAGGCGAGGAAGGGCCGCGGCAAAACTGAGGCAGCCTGCCCCGGACTTGATCCGGGGTCAGACGAGTTCGAGGCGTGACGAACGCCTCGCCCCGCTGGCCGAGCGCTCGCGGAGTCTGTCCGCAGCTACGCTGCGGTCAGCCGGCTCGCTCGACCATCATGATCTTGATCTCGGCAATCGCCTTGGCGGGATTCAAACCCTTGGGGCAGACATTCGAGCAGTTCATGATCGTGTGGCAGCGATACAGCCGGAACGGATCCTCGAGCGCATCGAGCCGCTCGCCGGTCATCTCGTCGCGGCTGTCCGCCAGCCAGCGATAGGCCTGCAGCAGGATGGCGGGGCCGAGGAACTTGTCGCTGTTCCACCAATAGCTTGGGCACGCCGTCGAGCAGCAGGCGCAGAGGATGCACTCGTAGAGCCCGTCGAGCTTGGCGCGCTCCTCGACCGACTGGATACGCTCCTTGCCCGACGGTGTCGGCGTGACGGTCTGCAGCCACGGCTTGATCGAGGCATATTGTGCATAGAAGTGCTTGAAATCGGGGACAAGGTCCTTGACGACTTCCATGTGCGGCAGCGGCGTGATCCGCACCTCGCCCTTGATATCGGCGATCGCCTGGGTGCAGGCGAGCGTGTTGAGCCCATCGATGTTCATCGAGCACGACCCGCAGATGCCCTCGCGGCACGACCGGCGGAAGGTCAGCGTCGAATCGACCTCGGACTTGATCTTGATCAGCGCATCGAGAACCATCGGGCCGGTGGCATCGAGATCGAGTTCATAAGTGTCATAGCGCGGGTTGGCGCCATCATCAGGGTTCCAGCGATAGATCTTGAACGCACGGACGTTCTTCGCCCCCGCCGGCGCCGGATAGCGCTTGCCGGCCGAGGAGATCTTGCTGTTCGCGGGGAGGGAAAATTCGGCCATCGTCGCTTCCTCAGTAAACCCGCGCCTTGGGCTTGATATACTCGATCTCGTCGGTGAGCGTGTAGGTGTGCACCGGGCGCTGGGCGAGTTCGACGGCGCCGTCGCGGAACCAGCCGAGCGAGTGGTTCATGAACTTCTCGTCGTCGCGGTTGGGGAAATCCTCGTGCATGTGCGCTCCGCGGCTTTCGTGACGCGATCTGGCCATGTGCATCGTCAGCACGGCCTGGCCGATCATGTTGTCGAGCTCGAGCGTTTCGATGAGATCGGTATTGAAAACGAGCGAGCGGTCCTGGATGCCGATATCGGCCATGCGCTGGTAGATCGCGTCGATCTTGCGGGTGCCTTCGTCGAGGATTTCGCTGGTGCGGAACACCGCGGCATTGGCCTGCATCGTCTTCTGCATCGCAAGGCGCACTTCGCTGGTGCCCGAGCCGCCCTTGGCATGGCGGAAGCCATCGAGGCGACCGAGCGCCATATCGGCGCTGTCCTTGGGCAGCGGCGGATGCGCGGTGCCGGGCTTCAACGTGGCGCCGATGCGGTGCGCGGTGGCGCGGCCGAAGACGACGAGATCGATGAGGCTGTTGGAGCCGAGGCGGTTGGCGCCGTGCACTGAAACGCACGCCGCTTCGCCCACGGCGAACAGGCCAGGGACGACCGAATCGGGGTCGCCATCCTTCAACGTCACGACTTCGCCGTGATAATTGGTCGGGATGCCGCCCATGTTGTAGTGCACCGTCGGCGTGACCGGGATCGGCTCCTTGGTGACATCGACGCCGGCGAAGACCTTCGCGGTTTCCGAAATGCCGGGCAGGCGTTCGTGGAGCACGGCCGGATCGATGTGATTCAAGTGCAGGTTGATATGGTCGCCGTCCTTGCCGACGCCGCGGCCTTCGCGGATTTCCATCGCCATCGAGCGGCTGACGACATCGCGCGAGGCGAGGTCCTTGGCGCTCGGGGCATAGCGCTCCATGAAGCGTTCGCCCTGTGAGTTGGTGAGATAGCCGCCCTCCCCGCGCGCGCCTTCGGTGATCAGCACGCCGGCGCCATAGATGCCGGTCGGGTGGAACTGGACGAACTCCATGTCCTGCATCGGCACGCCGGCGCGGATCGCCATGCCGCCGCCGTCACCGGTGCTGGTGTGGGCCGAGGTGGCGGAGAAATAGCAGCGGCCATAGCCGCCGGTGGCGAGCACGGTCTTGTGGCTGCGGAAGCGGTGGATGCTGCCATCGTCCATGTTGATGGCGATGACGCCGCGGCATTCACCATTCACCATGATCAGATCGATGGCGAAATATTCGATGTAGAAATCGGTGCTGTACTTGAGGCTCTGCTGGTAGAGCGCGTGCAGCATGGCGTGGCCGGTGCGATCGGCCGCGGCACAGGTGCGCTGCGCCGGCGGGCCATTGCCCATGTTCTGCATCATGCCGCCGAACGGGCGCTGATAGATCTTGCCGGCTTCGGTGCGGCTGAACGGCACGCCGAAATGTTCGAGCTCGTAAACCGCCGCTGGCGCTTCACGGCAGAGATATTCGATAGCGTCCTGGTCACCGAGCCAGTCGCTGCCCTTGACCGTGTCGTACATGTGCCAGGTCCAGTGATCCGGCCCCATGTTGCCGAGCGACGCCGCAATGCCGCCCTGTGCTGCGACGGTGTGCGAGCGGGTGGGGAACACCTTGGTGATGCACGCCGTCTTCAACCCGGCTTCGGCGATGCCCATGGCGGCGCGCAGGCCCGAGCCGCCGGCGCCGACGACAACGGCGTCGTAAACATGGTCGATAATCTGGTAACTCGCCGTCATGCTGCCGCTCCAAGCGCAATCTTGAACACTGCGAAGATGGCTGCTGCACCCCCCGCAAGCGTGTAGAAATTCAAGGCCAGCATCGCGATGATGCGCGCCGGCCCCTGGACATAATCTTCAATCAACACCTGCACACCCAGGCGGAGATGCCAGAAAACCGAGACGATGAGCAGCAGCATCGGCACCGCAGCGACAGGCTGCCGCAGCCACAGCGTCACGCTCGAATAATCCAGCGCCGGCAGGCGGACGAGCGAGAAGACGAACCACAGCACCAGCACGATGTTGGCGATGGCGGTGACGCGTTGCAGCCACCAGTGATGCACGCCATCCTTGGCGGCGCCCAAGCCGCGAACGCGGCCGAGATCGGTTCCGGCACCCATGGCTCAAATCCCCTTGGTCATGGCGATGACGATCCAGGTGAGGATCGTCAGAGTTATCGAGGCAATCAGCGTCGCCGTCGCCATGGTGCGGCTGGTGGCCAGATCAAAGCCCTGGCCGGTGTCCATGATCAGATGGCGAATGCCCGAGCAGAGATGCTGGAAGAACACCCAGGTGAGGCCGAAGGCGATAAGCTTGCCGAACCAGCCGGTGGCGACGGCCATGAAGGTCGCATAGGCCTCGGGCCCGGTAGCCGCAGCAATCAGCCACCACAGGAACAGCACGACGGCGCCCAGCGCCATGGCGTTGCCGGTGATGCGGTGCAGGATCGAGACGATGGCATGGATCTGCCATTTCCAGATGCCGAGGTGCGGCGATAACGGTCGCGGCGAAGTTGGACGGCCAGCCATGCTTCAATCCCAATCGGTTGCGGGTCGCTAGTATGCGAGGGTCTATTAAGCGATAGACCGGCCAGCGCAACCGCCCAAAATCTCAGCGGTCACGATGCGCCCAGATCATCGTCGAAATAATCTTCGTCCAAGGCCTTTAGCGTGAACGTTTGGCGCGTTCGGACACCAATGCCGTGACGGACCGCAAGTTCGGCAAAACGTTCGCCGTCGATCAGCTTGATCCGCTGCTGCACCTTGCCGACAAACTCCAAAGCCTCCTGGCTGAAGCGCGAAGTCGTTACGAAGACGCCTTTGCTGGCGCTCTCGCCTGTCATGCTGCCAACAAACTTCTGGATATCGGGCCGACCGACCGTGTTGCCAGTAGCATAACGCTTGGCTTGGACATAAATCGCGTCGAGGCCAAGTTCGTCCTGTTGAACAATTCCGTCGATGCCGCCGTCGCCTGCCTTCCCCATGACAAGGCCGCGATCAAGTTGGCCACCCCCAAAACCCATTGCGAGCAAGAGATCGATCACAACGCGCTCGAAAAAAGCTGGCGAGGCTGACTGGAAACGCTCCAAAACTGTTCTTTGCAGATCGACGTGAATGGTCTGAACCCCCTGCTCGATAACTTCCTCGGGTGTTTGCAATTGGGTCACGACGATTTGGGTCGGAGACTTAACGCCTGCATCTGCAACCTCGGCTGGCGCACGCCAAGCACGATACTCCGGATATTGTTCAAGCGTTTTCATGGATATCGCAGCCGCATCCTTTGCTAGAAGCGCACGACCACGGTCAGTGACAATGAAGTACCTCCGGCGCGTTGAATGCAGAACCTGAGCACGATCCAGAAATGTCTTTGCCCAGTGCAGGCGGTTCTTAAATGTCGGTGCTCGACCGCTTGTAAGCATCTGCGCAAGGTCATCGTCGGTCAGCGAAAATTGCTTGGCAATAATCGGAGCGATTGATTTGACCGAAGTCTCTCCGTCAGTCTTGGCGGCGGCTTCGAGCACGGGCCGCATGAGGGTTTGAAAATCTGGAATCGCCATTCGACAGAATTAGCGCGATAACGGCTGCGATTGCTATCCCCCGCATTGCAGCAAAACCGTGCGTTCCAGACCTGCGTAACGATGGCGCAGCGCCTGCTTGTAGGTCGGGTCCGCCATCATGCCGAGAAAGTGCTGGCGGCTCGGGTAACGCACCAGCAGCACCATGTCCCAATCGGTCTCCGGCGTGCCGGCCATGCCGATGAACACCTGCTCGGCCGGGCCTTCATAAAGCACCTCGGCCTGGCTCAATGCCCCCACCGTCACGGTGAAGGCGTGCTGATAGCGGGCATAGGCCTGCGCACCCGTCATCTCCTCGCCATCGTCATAGGCGGCCTTGGCCCGAAATTTCAGCAGGTTGAGCATGACGATTGGGCCGTCGCGGCCGGTATCACGCAGGTGCCGAACCTGGTCGGCGGTGGGATCAATGGAACGGTCGATCGGCATGTTTTGATAGGCTCGCATTGTGGATAATTCGAGGTTAGCATCAACGAAAATCCGGCGAAACGACCGGAAGCGATAGTTTGGGGGAGATATGACGATGGCCACGCAATTGCGCGCCGGTGATCCAGCCGAGACAACACCGCTCAACCGGATCGATGTCACCGATCCATCGCTTTACGTGAACGACACCTGGCGGCCGTGGTTTGCCCGGCTGCGCGCCGAAGCGCCGGTGCATTTCTGTGCCGACAGCCCGTTCGGCCCCTATTGGTCGGTCTCCAACCATGCCGACATCATGGCGGTCGAAGCGCGGCCGGACATCTTCTCCTCCAGCCACACCTTTGGCGGCATCACCGTTGTCGACCTGATGGGTGAGTTCAACCTGCCGCAGTTCATCGCCATGGATCGCCCCAAGCATGGCGAGCAGCGCCGGGTGGTGACCCCGAGCTTCGGCCCGTCCGAAATCGTCAAGATGCAAGCCAGCGTGCGCCAGCGCACCGCCGAACTGCTCGACACCCTGCCCTTTGGCGAGGAATTCGACTGGGTCGACAAGGTCAGCATCGAACTGACGACGCAGATGCTCGCCATATTGTTCGATTTCCCCTGGGAAGACCGGCGCAAGCTGACCGAATGGTCCGATTGGGGCGGCGATATCGAGGCGGCGTTGAACCCCGCCACCAAGGACATTCGCCAGCAGCATCTGATCGACATGACCAATTACTTCGACCGGCTTTTCGCCGAACGCCGCGCGCTGCCGCCGACCGACGATCTGATCTCGCTGATGGCGCATTCGGAAAGCATGGGGAACATGCCGTTCCAGGAACGCACCGGCAACCTCATCCTGCTGATCGTCGGCGGCAATGACACGACGCGCAATTCGATGTCGGGGGCGGCGCATGCTTTCCACCAATATCCTTCCGAATGGGCCAAGCTGATCGCCGATCCGTCGAAAATCCCGGCAGCCGTCCCCGAAATCATCCGCTGGCAGACGCC
>JAAFIT010000429.1 GCA_013298745.1 Sphingomonadales bacterium | reverse complement strand
CCGGCCGGCGTCATCGATGGCGCTGATCTGCGCGGCAATTTCCGGTGCGGTCTTGCGATTGAGCTTCACATAGGTTTCGAACTGCTTGGCGGCAGACCGCAACAGTGCTTCGACCTGATCGCCCTCTCCGCCGATATCCTCACGCGGGCTGATGGCGGCGGCGAGATAGGTGTCGTGCCGGTCAAGCCGATCGAGCGCCGCGCGCGACTGGCCTTCGACGAGCACCTTGACGGTGCCATCGGGGAGCTTGAGCAACTGCAGGACCGTCGCCAGCGTGCCGACATCATAGAGATCATCGGCGCCGGGGTCTTCATCGGCCGGGTTGCGCTGCGACAGCAGGAACACCGTCTTGTCGCCCTGCATGGCGATTTCGAGCGCCGCCACCGATTTGTCGCGGCCGACGAACAGCGGCACGATCATCTGCGGAAACACGACAATGTCGCGCAGCGGCAGCACGGGATAGGTCTGGTCGGTCATAACATACTCCAATCCGGTGGGCCGTGACGGCCGGTCCACCGCAACATTCCGACATATGGGAAGCCGAATGCCGCGCATCAATCCGCACCGCCAAACTATGACGGCGGCAAGGCGTCGCGCCTAGGGGGAGATTGTGCCAAAGCGGCGCAAAGCTGTGGATGGTTGCAGCGCCAGTAGCGTCAGACCCCGAACACCACCTTGTCGGCGACCATCGCGGCGATCGCGGCATCGTCATAACCGAGAGAGCGGAGCACCGCGGCGCCATGTTCGCCAAGGCGCGGCGCCGGGCCGGACGCGGCGGCGGGCGTCGTGCTGAAGATCGCCGGCGCGCGCGCGGCACGGACCTGGCCGGCGGCGCCATGATCGATTGCGATCACCACATCATTGTGCACCACCTGAGGGTCATCGACAGCCTCGGCGCAGGTGTTGACGCGTCCCCCCACGGCGCCTTCGGCAATGAAGCCTGCCATCAGTTCCGCCTTGGTGCGCGATTTGATCGCGGCCGCCAGCTTGGGGGCCCATTCGTCGCGATATTTCATGCGGCCGCCGACGCCGTGCAGGCGCTTGTCTGCCGCCAATTCGGGCAGGCCGACAGCGTTGGCCAGTGCGATGAACTCAACCGGCTGCATCATGCCCACTGCCACCTGGCCGTCGGCGCAGGGCCATAGGCGTGACATCGATCCATATTCGGGAAATGGCGGCTCGGGCTCGACAAAGCTGTGGTTGTACATGCCTTCCGGCCAGTTGAACGCCATCGCGGCATCGATCATCGCGACATCGACACGCTGCCCCTCGCCTGTCCGCTCCCGGTGAAACAGCGCCGCCGTGATTGCCTGCGCCATCGTCACCGCCGTAACCTTGTCGGCGATCAGCGTCCGCACCAGCGATGGCCGGCCATCACCATCGACTTGCGTCGCCGCGAGGCCACTGACGGCCTGGATCACCGGATCATAGACGCGGATGTTGGTATAGGGCCCTTCGGTACCAAAGCCAGTGATGGCAGCATAGATGATACGAGGGTTGAGCGCGCGACAACGATCATAGCTAAAGCCGAGCCGGTCCATCGTGCCAGGGCGGAAATTGTCGATGATCACATCGGCGCCGGCGATAAGGCGTTCGAGGATGGCGCGGCCGCCATCGCTTTTCAGATCGATCGACAACCCCTGTTTGCCGCGATTGACCGCGATGAACATGGCGGACAAATCGCCCTTGGCGGGTCCCAATGTGCGCACCGGATCGCCGCCCGGGCTTTCAACCTTGATGACCTCGGCGCCCTGATCAGCGAGCATCGTTGCCGCCATCGGGCCGGAGACGATCTGCGACAGGTCGACAACTTTGATGCCCGCCAGCGGTCCTGCCATTTGGTGTCCTTCTTACAAGCTCAGATCGACGTCGCGGGTTTCCTTGAGCCAGATGGCACAGACGATGAAGGCCATCGCCACCACCGCCATCGTGTACCACAGCCCGGCATAAGCATGACCCGTCTTGACGACGATATATTGCGAGATCAGCGGCAGGAACCCGCCGAAATAGCCAGAGCCGATGTGATAGGGGATCGATAGCGAGGTATAACGGATGCGCGCCGGGAACATCTCGACCAGCGATGCCGCCAACGGGCCATAGGTGATGCCCGACAGCATGACGATCAGGATGACGGCGAGGATGATCTTCCAGTGCACGATCCGCGCCGGATCAGCGACATCGGGATATCCCGCCGCCACCAGCGCCGCCGTGTAGGCCGCCTTGTCAAAGCCTTCGACGCGTTGCCCGCCGACCGTCATCGCCAGGGTTTCGGCAGGTTTCTTGCTATGATCGACACCGCGTTTGGAAATGAAATCAAGCGCTTTGGCGCAATCGCTCGCAGGCTTCAGGAAAACGCTGTAATCGCATTCCGGCAATTCGATGGTCACCGGCGACGTGCGGGTCGCCTCGGCCAGCGCCGGGTTGGCGCCATCGGCGATCAGGTGAAAGATCGGGAACAGCAGCACCAGTGTGAGGGCGTAGCCGGTCATCATCAGGCGCTTGCGGCCGAAGCGATCCGACATGGCGCCGAAGAACACGAATGCCGGTGCCGCCACCAGCGCGCCTACCGCCATGTAAAGCAGCGCCTGTTCCTCGGGAATACGCGTCGTGCCCTGCAGGAAATAGAGCGTTGAAAACTGCGAGGTGTAGAAAATCACCGTCATGCCGGCCGTCACGCCAAGCATCGCCACCATGACCCGGCCGAAGTTTTCGCGATCGGACAGGCTCTCGATGATGGGGTTCTTCGACGTGGTGCCGGCTTCCTTCATCGCCTGAAACACCGGGCTTTCGGCCAGTTTCATGCGGATATAGATCGAGACGACAAGCAGCACGATCGAGACGAGGAACGGCAGCCGCCAGCCCCAGGCTTCGAACGCTTCCACCGACATCGAATGGCGGCAGGCGAGCACGACGACGAGGCAGAGCAGGAAGCCAACGGGCGCCGCGATCTGGATGAAGCTGGTATACAGCCCGCGCTTGCCGATCGGAGCATGCTCGGCAACATAAATCGCTGCGCCACCATATTCGCCCCCCAGCGCCATGCCCTG
>JAAFIT010000428.1 GCA_013298745.1 Sphingomonadales bacterium | reverse complement strand
GTCGGTGGTCAGGGCGTGCCATTCTTCCGGGTCAAGATCGCCGGCAAGGCGACCGGCATCAGCCAGGCGACAGGCAAGGATGGTCAGGTGGCGGCGTTCCTGGTCGGCCGCGCGCACCGGCTTTGGTGCAGGCGCCGCCGGCGTTGATACGGGGGCCGGCGCTGGAGGTACGATGGGTGGCGCCGCCGGTGCCGATATGGGCGGCGGCGATGGCTCTGCGACCCGTACCGGCGCTGGTGCGCCAGCGGCGGCGATAAAGCGCGCGACATCGGCGACAAAGCCGCGCCAGGCCGGATCATCGTCATTGCCCTGCCAGCGGGTCAGGTCGGTGGTCTGCGTCAGTTCGAACATGATTGGTCGCTCGCAGCGCTCGATCATGCAGGGAACCAGCGTCTTGTTGCGCGCCGCGATGGTGGCTTCGGCGCGCACCCAGCGCGATACGACGGAGCGGGGGGACCACAGCACCACCACCGCCTTGGCGGCGCGCAAGGCGCCTTCGGTGACTTCGTCATAGGCGTCGCCTGCGCGCAATGTGGTGTCCCACCACACGTCGAGCCCGGCGCGAGCAAAGCCTTGCGCAAAGCGCTGGGCGATCGCCTGGTCCTCACGATTATAGGACAGGAAGATGTCCGGCACTCGGTTTCGCCCCTCACACGCGTCACGCGCCGCTCGTTTGGCACTGCGACTGCCAAAGAATCAAGCCGCGTTTCAAAGAGGATGGACAGGCGAGCCTTGCCTGCGGCAAGACGGCAGGATGACGCTTTCCGGCCCGACATCGCGCAGTTTCGTCTCGCAACGCCTGCGGCTTCACTATGCCGATTGGGGCAATGCCGGGGCCCCGACGCTGATCCTCGTCCATGGTGGCCGCGACCATTGCCGCAGCTGGGACTGGGTGGCCGAACAGTTGCGCGACGATTGGCACATCATCGCTCCCGATCTGCGTGGCCATGGCGACAGCCAATGGGCCGAGGACGGCAATTACCCGATCACGTCATTCGTCTATGATCTGGCGCAACTGGTACACCAGCTTGATGTCGGTCCGGTGACGATCGTTGCGCACTCGCTTGGCGGCAATGTCGCGACGCGCTTCACCGGGCTCTATCCCGATCAGGTGAAAAAGCTCGTCTGCATCGAAGGGCTGGGGCCATCCCCCAAGCTGATGGCCGAGCGTGCCGCGACGCCCTATGCTGAGCGCTGGCGCACCTGGATCGCCAACAAGCGCGCCGCTGCCGGCCGCATCCCCAAGCGCTACCCGACTTTTGACGATGTGCTGAGCCGGATGATGGCCGAAAATGCTTACCTCACGCCGGAACAGGCGCGCCACCTCACCGAACATGGCGTCAACCGCAACGAGGACGGCAGCTGGAGCTGGAAGTTCGACAATCACCTGAACGTCTGGCCGTTCGACGACATGCCGCAGGCCGAAGTCGAAGCGCTGTGGCAGGCGATCACCTGCCCGACGCTGCTGCTTTACGGCGCCGACAGCTGGGCCTCGAACCCCGCCAAGGATGGCCGCGACACGCATTTCCGCAACGGCCGCATCGTCGAGTTCGAGAACGCCGGCCATTGGCTGCACCATGACCAGTTCGATCGCTTCATGGGCGAGCTGCGCGGGTTTCTTTAACTCGGGTTTTCCCTGACGTGCGTTTCAAGCTCGTCGAAAAAGCGCTCGAGATTGTGCAACACATTGACCTTGAACTCGTAATTCACTTCCGGTGAATTCGATTCGATGATCGGTGAGGCATCGACCTTTTCGGCATAGGCAGCAGCGACAGTCTTCACATAGTCGGGGGTCAGCTTGATCTCGCCCATGCGGTCGAGGATGCGCAGCTGGACGATCATCATCTGGCGCACCAGCATTTCCAGCGCGGTGATCCTTGCCACCGCCGCAACGGCGTCCAGTTCGACAGATTCGTCTTCGTCCATGGCACCGAGTGTAGCGCTTTGACGGCGCTTGGAAAGCCGCCAGCGTTGCGCCAGAAGGGGGCATGGCTCGCATTCTTTCCGCTCGCGTCGAACGCTTCCCGGTGCGCGGCGCCTTTGTCATTGCGCGCGGTGCCAAGACCCATGTCGATGTCGCGGTGGCCGAGGTTGTCGAAGGCCTCCACGCTGGCCGCGGCGAAGCCACCGCCATCTATTATCGCGGCGAAACCGCCGAAAATGTTGTGGCTGCGATCATGGCGCAGGCAGATGCCGTTGCCGCGGGTGCCAGCCGCGTCGATCTGCTCGGCCTAATGCCAGCCGGCGCCGCCCGCAACGCGCTCGATGCTGCGTTATGGGATCTTGAGGCGAAGCAATCCGGCCGCCGCGTCTGGCAGATGCTCGGCCTGCCGCAGCCGCGTCCGCTGCTCACCGCCTATACGATCAGTCTGGGCGATCCCGCGACGATGGCTGAAGCAGCAGGCCTTGCGAAGGGCCGCGAACTTTTGAAGATCAAGCTGGGCTGTGCCGAAGGTCCAGATGGCGATATCGAACGCATCGCTGCCGTCCGCCGTGCCGCCCCCGATGCGCGGTTGACGGTCGATGCCAATGAAGCCTGGGGCGGCACCGATATTGAACGCACAGCCGCCGCGCTGGCGCTGCATGGTGTGGAATTGATCGAACAGCCGGTGCCGGCGGGGCAGGATGCGCTGCTCGATGGCGTGCACTCGGTGGTGCCGCTCGCAGCGGACGAAAGCTGCCATGATCGCGCGACCCTCGATGCCATCATCGGCCGCTACAGCCATATCAACATCAAGCTCGACAAGGCCGGCGGGCTGACCGAGGCCCACGCCCTCGTTCACGCCGCGCGCATCCGCGGGCTGGGGGTGATGACCGGCTGCATGCTGTCGACATCGCTCGGTATCGCGCCGGCTTTCTATGTGGCGATGCAGGGCGAATATGCCGATCTCGATGGGCCATTGCTGATCGAGGATCGTCCCGGCGGGTTGAAATTCGAACATTCGGACGTCTGGCCGCCCGAGGCCGCACTCTGGGGCTAACGCGCCGCCAGCCGCCGTTCCCAGGCGATGGCGTCCGCAACAATCCGATCAAGATCGTCGAAGCGCGGGCG
>JAAFIT010000427.1 GCA_013298745.1 Sphingomonadales bacterium | reverse complement strand
CAGCTTCACTGCCAAGGACGGTGATCAGTTGATGCTTGTCACCGATCAGGCCAAGCTGATTCGCACGATGGTGGGCCAGATCGGCATCAAGGGCCGCTCAACGCTCGGCGTGACGCTGTTCGACGTTGCTGAAGGTGAGAAAGTGGTCTCGGCTGCCCTGATTCCGGCTGATGAAGCGGCAGACGATGAAGGCGAGACGGAGACCGAAGCCTAATCCGGCCGGAACCGGACAAGTCGAACGATATAGATGCCGACCAATGCGGTGATGACGACGTTCGAGAACGGTTCCGCCCAGATTGCGATGCGCCCATAATCGGCGCCGAGCATGTAGCCGGCTGTCATCAGCACGCTGGTCCAGATTGCCGTGCCGAGCGTCGTCAGGGTGAGGAACCGCGCCAGCGGCATGTGTGCGACACCGGCCGGGATCGATATCAGCGACCGAATCGCCGGGACCATGCGTCCGAACAACACCACCGCACCGCCATGACGTTCGAACCAGGCGTGGCTGCGATCGATATCGCGGGGCTGCACTGTCAGCCATCTGCCATAGCGGGCTGCGAGTTGCCGCGCGCGATCGAGACCGATGGCGCGGCCCACGCCATACCAGAACCAGGCCCCGGCCAGCGAGCCCAGCGTACCCGCCGCGATCACGCCGGGAAGGGTGAGCGTTCCGCGTGACGCGACATAGCCGGCCATCGGCATAAAGAGTTCGGATGGCAGCGGCGGAAAGATCGTTTCAAGAAAGGTCAGCAGCACAATTCCCAAATACCCACCGCGCGAAATCAGCTCGGCGAGCGCCGCAATCACCGCGCTGGCCCGCGCAGCAACCCGCTCGCCACGCCGATAAAGATCAGCAGCTGCCCCAGATAATAGGTCAACCACACCAGCATCCCATGGATCGATTCGCCCCCGACCAGACGACCGCCCAGACGCATGATAAGCAGCGTGTCCGAAACGACGAACAGCAGCGCGCCGACAACGGCGAATCGCGGAAAACGGCTCAACAGCAACGCCGCCGCCATGCCGCACAGCAATACCGAATACAGCATCAGCGCCCCCACCGGCGTTCCGGGCGGCGAAACAAGCGTCGGCATCGCCAGGCCCCAGCCGATCAGCGCCAGCGCCGCCAAACGCTCGGCTCCACTCGCACTTTCGTTGCGGTTTCGCAGGTAGAAGATGATCGCGACAACGTGACCGATGGCAAAGGCGCCGGCACCGACGAAAAACAGGCCAGGAAGCGCGAGGAGAATATCACCCAGCGCACCGGCGACCATTATTGCAGCGAGCCAGACACGCTCGCGCGACTGCAGCAGCAATGCCGCCGCCGCCAAAAGGCTGACGCCGGCCCCCTTGGCCGTCACACTTGCCGCCAGAGAAAGTCGTTCTTCAAGAAAGGGATAGGCCAACCCTGCGAGCAACGACGCGGCCAGCAGCGCCAGCACCGGCGTGCCGAAATTGGCCATCGAGGGCGTCGGGGCAGGGGATCGAGTGGCCATCACCTCGCTTGCCCACGAATCTTTGCTCTTCGCAACCACGATATTTCTCTATAAGGGGCGTGTTGCGCGGGGACTGCGCGTAATTTTTTAGACGGAGATTTCCAAGATGAAGACTGCTTTGACCCTGGCGGCCGTAGCCAGCCTCGGCCTGCTCGCCGCTTGCGGTGAGAAGGCTGCGGAAACCACCGCCACCACCACTGAAGCCGCTGCTCCGGCAGACGCCATGGCCACCACCGAAGCTGCTCCGGCCGCTGACGCGATGGCGCCGGCTGCTGACGCCGCCGCTGCTGGCGCCGATGCCGCTGCTGCCGGCGCTGACGCCGCTGCCGCTGGTGCCGACGCCGCTGCTGCCGGTGCTGCAAGCGCCGCTGACGCCGCTGTTGCTGCTGGTGCCGACAAGGCCGCTGAAGTCGCCAAGGCTGGCGTCGACAAGGCTGCTGATGCTGCCAAGGCTGCCGTCAAGTAAGCCAAATCGCCTTTTTGGGCGATATTGACGAACGACAATCAGGCCGGGCCCGTTCAAACGGGCCCGGCCTTTTTGCTGCGCTGAAACCGTCGCCAGGTTTGTTCAGCCTGTCGCAAGCCATAGGCGTTCAAAGATTGGCCAATGGCTGCGAAACCATTATGACGTCGCACGGAGAGTCGGGCACGTCGTTCCGGCCAGGGATTTTTCGGGAGAGATCGTTACATGAAGATGCTGTCGCGCAGCCTTGCTGCAATCCTGCTGGTCAGTGCCGGTGTCACTGCCGCACCTGTTTATGCAGCTGAAAAGGCCGAAGCGCCTAAGCCGCCGAAGCTGTCCAAGCCAGTGATGGCCGCACTTGCCGAAGCCCAGAAGCTTCAGGGTGCCAATGATCATCCGGCGGCGCTGGCCAAGATCGCCGAAGCCGAAGCCTTTCCGACGCCGACGGCCGACGACACCTATATGATCAACGCGTTGAAGCTCAACACGGGTATCACCACCAAGAACAACACCCTGATCGAGGAAGCCCTGACCAAGATGCTGGCGACCGGCAAGGTTTCGGCCGCCGATCAGCCCAAGTTCATCCGCACGGTCGGTTCGCTGGCGCTGGAGCGCAAGGACTATAATGCCGCGACCAAGGCCTTTGAACAGCTGGTGGCGCTCAACCCCAATGACAGCGAGTCGATGATCGCGCTGGGTGAGCTGTATTACGCCCAGAAGGTCAATGGCAAAGCCGTCGAAACCATCAACAAGGCCATCGGCATCAACAAGGCGGCCGGCGTTGCCGTTCCGGAAGCGTGGTACCGCCGCGCACTCGGTATCGCCTATGATGGCAAGGTGGCAGGTGCCGTTCAGCCTGCTTCGATGGCACTGCTGACCGCCTATCCCAACGCAGTGAACTGGCGTGATGCCGTGCTGATCGCGCGCGACAAATATCCGCAGATCGACGAACAGACCGATCTCGATTTCCTCCGCCTCCAGGCGGCGACCGGCTCGTTGAACGGCGAGCGTGATTTCGTCGAATATGCCGATACCGCGCTTGGCCGTGGTCTGCCGGGCGAGGCCGAAGCGGTCCTGAAGTCGGGCATCGCCAAGAACA